>NZ_BDGT01000013.1 GCF_001748285.1 Thermogemmatispora onikobensis
CACGAGATACTACGACATAAGAATCCATTTATCAATAATTTCACTCTGACAGATTATCGTATCTATATTGATATTATTGATGATTATTATGAAGATACCGGCGACGATGATAATATGGTTGTTAATGATAAATATGTAAAAACACTAGTAATAAGAAAATCTCAATCTCAAGATAGAAAACTGGAACTTCTGATTCAAAGATTACAAAAGCAAAATATTGATGAAGAGATAATGACAAATTTGTTAAATAAAATAGGAAAGCTCTATGATAGAGATGATAAAATAGAGTTTTTATTGACATTAGTAAGAACTGAGGGGTTGACTGTCAGGTTTCGCTCTGATTGTGTCATGCTGCTGGCTGGGATGCTAGAGAGCTACGGCGATGAGAAGGCGATAAAGATCCTCCTGTCACTGGTGAAGAATAAGAAGTTACCTGAAAAGGTGCGCGGCGATTGTATAGGAGTATTGACCAGTATATTAAGTAGATATTATAATAAGAAGGCCATAGAGGTTCTGCTGTCATTGGTGAGAAATGAGAAGTTATCTATAGATATGCGTCAAAAATGTGTAGAAGGCTTGGCGAAGGTACTGGGCGGTCATGGCGATGGTGAGGCGATAGAGGTTCTGCTGTCATTGGTGAGGGACGAGCGGCTAGCGATAGTGTTACGCCTGGTCTGTGTCGAGGAGCTGGGCCACCTGGCCAAAGAGGTCCCGCTAGCGCAGACGGGAGCGCTAGCTGCGCTGGCCGATCTCAGTCTGCACAGCGAAGTGCGTGCTGCTCTGGCTCTTGCTTTGGGGCAAAGTGAACATCGCACCCTTGCTGCTCCCCTGCGCGTCTGTTGGCAGCGTGAGCAAGATGAGAGACTCAAACGCACCCTGCTGTTGGCCCTGGTATGCCTTGATGATCTAGATCTGAGCGTTCTGGCAGAGGCTGAAGAGCTGGCTCTCCAGGGCCAGCCTGATAGGCTTTCCTCTTCAGAGAGTGCCCTATGGAAATCCCATTTACCTGAGTATCTGGTAAAGCATAGCGGGGCAGAGACGCTGGGGCGCTTGCTGAGGAGGAGTCGGTTTGCGAGGGGACAGCTCTCGCTCTCGTTGATAGAGGCAATAGAGGCCGCTGAACGTCGCGACCTGGTGCCTATGCTGCTCGACGTCTTGGAGCACTCATCGATGAAGGCGGCACTGATTAGCCTCAGAGGCGCAAAGCTCTGGAGACTCATACAGGCGATCAGCCAGCTCGGCGAAACGCCCGAAGTCGCCAGGCGCCTGCTCGCCCTCTTTCAAAAGGCAGTGATAGATTCCAACCTTTCGGTCCGCTACTGGGTAGTTGATTGCCTTTTCGAAGCGCTCTGGCACGTCACGCGGCGGGCTGGCCTGCTGGTCGTCGAACGCCCGCGCGGCAGCCAACGCTACGTCCTGCTCCCGCGCCGCGGCTCCAGTCCTGCCGACGGCCTGCCTAACCTCTCCTAGGCCCCGTCTCCATCTCCTCATAACGCAGCAGATGCGACCGCTGGCCAGGCCCAGCCTCACACACTCACTCAAGCCTGGGCTGGCGGCCTTCCGTCTGCTCATCCTCCGTCACCACACGCTTCACCCCCCACACGCAACTCGCCAGCCGCTCGTTATAGTCCTCGTCGCCCGGCTCCAGACTATTGATCACCACGCGATGATACTCCACCCCCTCCGCATGCACAAAGCGCCGCTCATCCAGAGCCAGCGCCACATGCGTAATCCGCTCGCGTCCAAAAAAGAGCAAGTCGCCGGCGCGCAGCTCCGTCAGCGGCACCGAGCGCCTCAGAAAAGCATACTGCTGATCCGCATCGCGCGGCAACACGTAGCCCGCCATCCGATAACACAGCTGCACCAGGCCGCTACAATCGATTCCCTCGCAGGTTGTCCCGCCCCATAGGTAGGGCGTGCCCAGCAGCTCGCGGGCATACCCCAAAGCCACCGTCATGGGGCGGCGCGGAAAAGCCTCGTGGGCCAGTTGTACTGCCACCGCCTCGCGCTCTAACCAGCCACGGCGCTCGCCCGGCAGAGCCACCTCCACCCGAGAGGCAAAACGCAGATCGGTCACCGGCAAGAGCGTCGACAGATAGATCGGTTCCAGCGTCTCAGGACCCTCCGCCGCTGCAAAGAGCTGTGCCCGTGGCCTCTGCACCACTGCCACCAGCGGCAGGGCCGTTCCACAGCCCTCCCCAACTCGGCAGAAGCCCGTCACAATCGGCTCCTCCAGATTGGCCTCGTGCAGCCAGCCACTGTAATCCGAAAGCTGCCCATGTAGCCACTCGCCCTGCTCCCCATCAACTACCACCTCGCGGTTCAGCAGCGCCTGTGTCACCAGCTCTGAAGCCGCATCCGGCTCGCGTCGCACATCCGCCACCGGTACCGCCACCACCAGCTTCGTCGTCATCAGCGCTCACCCCTTGCTTGCCTTTGTCTTGAACAATGCCGGGTGTCTGCCTGCACAAGAGTACTCAGCGCCAGGCATTGCTCAACACGAACATTAGATTGGCCGGACGCTCCGCCAGGCGGCGCATCAGATACGGATACCATTGCGAGCCGTAGGGCACGTAGACCCGCACATGATAGCCCTGACGCACCAGGCGCTCCTGCAAATCGCGTCGGATACCATAGAGCATCTGGAACTCGAATGCCTCGCGGCTGATCCCATGATCGCGCGCAAAGCGGCAGGCCGCCGTAATCATCGCCTCATCGTGGGTGGCAATGGCCGGGAAATTCCCGCGTGCCAGCAGCATTCCCATCAAGCGCACATAATTGGCATCCACCTCTGCCTTCTGGGGAAAAGCCAGATTCGGCGGCTCCTTATAGGCCCCCTTCACCAGGCGCACGCGCACCCCTTCTTGCAGCAGGTGCTCCAGGTCATCCTTGCTGCGATACAGATAAGCCTGGATCACTGTCCCGACCTGGGTAAACTCGCGGTGCAGGCGCAGCGTTAGATCGAGCGTCCGCTCGGTATAGGCCGAGCTTTCCATGTCGATACAGACAAAGATCCCCAGGCGACCAGCCTCCGACAAAAGGCGGCGCAGATTCTCCTCGCACAGCTCCTGAGCAATGTCCAGGCCCAGGGCCGTCAGCTTAATCGAGATATTGGCATCGAGGCCGCTCTCCTTAATGCTGCCCAGGGCCCGGATATAATCCTCGGTCGCCGCCCGCGCCTCGCGCTCGTCGGTAACGTTCTCGCCGAGATGATCCAGCGCCACGCTCAGCCCCCGCTGATTGAGCGTGCGAGTCACCTCAATACTGTCGCTCAGCTGCTCGCCGGCCACGAAACGATGAGAGAAATTGCGCGCTGCCCGGTTCGACAGCGCAAAGTTGCGCAGCCCATCATGCTGCGATAGATACAACAGTGTATCTCTGAGCATCAGCGCCCCCTCTGGCCAATGACAAAATCGAAATGAGCAAGCATCAGCATAGCCTTGTCTTGCTAAGCTTTCCTGCCCCTATGATAGCACAAAAACAGCTGCTCTGGCTGCCTTGCCACCGAGAGCCAGAGCAGTTGAGCCAGCCAGGTGAGGGCTGCGGCTGCGGTCCGGGCCTAAGCTCAACCGAGGCCAGCACGAAGCTACCAGCGCAGTGAGCGACGAATCTGCCAGTCCCAGAAGCGATCGGGGAGCCAATAGCGCAGGCGCATTGCCCAGGCCATCGCTGGCGGAACAGCATAGCGCGTGCGTGGGCGAGAGCTGCGCAGAATCTTCTCAACCGTCTGAGCAAACTGCTCTGGCGGGAACCCTCCTCTGCCAGAGGCCAGGCGCATAGCGCTCTTCTCCATCACTGTAAGCAGGCGCTCGTAAGGACTCCCCTGGCCACGGTACTGTTCCAGCTTGCTGCGCGCGCGTTCCATGCTCGTACGCCAGATCCCTGTCGGGCTGGAAGTTGGCTCAATCACCACCACCTGCACCCCGAAAGGCGCCAGCTCGATCCGCAGGCTGTCGCTCAGCGCCTCCAGCGCGAACTTGCTCGCCCCATAGGGACCCAGGGCCGGCAAGGGAATACGGCCATTCACACTGCTCACATTGATAATCGTCCCACGCGCCGCCTTCAGCAGAGGGAGCAGCGCCTGCGTTACCCCAATATGGGCAATCGTATTGATCTCGAACTGCGTCCGCAGATCGTCGAGATCGATCAGCTCCAGGGGGCCGGCGAAGGCCGTGCCCGCATTGTTGAGGAGCGCTGTCAAAGCTGGCGTTGCCGCCGCCACCTGTTCACCCAGAGCCTTCACCTGGGCGGCGTCCGTAATATCACATAAGAGCGGCGTCAGGTTCCCATCGCTCCCGTCTGTCTTGGCCTCTGCCAGCAGCTGCTCGGCGTCCGCCTCACGTCGCACCGTGGCAAAGACCCGCCAGCCCCGTCGTGCCAGGTACAGGGCCGTGACTCGTCCGAAACCGCTGGAGCAACCCGTAATCACAATGGTCGCATTCCCTGCCGTCGTACTCATGTTGCTCTCTGCTCCTCTCTTCCTCTCCGCCGCTTTTGCCGCTGGCCAGAGATCAGAAAAGCTCTTCGCCCTCCTGGTCTTCTGGGTGCGGACCAGGCCCGATGCGATCCCATAGACCTAGGCGGATCAGCTCACAGCGCGCCTCAAAGCCGAACTGCTCGGGGTCCATCTCGCGGCCATGACGGAGAACCAGACTGCGCAGCATCTCGATCTGCTCCGCCTTTGATGCAACATCTTGCTCAAAAGGAATATGCTGCGCCAGATGCTCTACTGCCTGGCGCTGATACCATTGCTCCTGTGACTCTGCCATAGGCACCCACTTGGTAGGCAGCCAGATCAAGACTAATAAGCTGCAGGTGGGCAAGCGCCGGAGGCGCAGCCAGCTAGCTGGTCGGTCAGCAGACAGACGAAAAAGCGGACCAGGCTGCGTCTGTCGGCCTTACACTCCTTTCATCAAGATAATGCTATCATGGCCACTCCTGACGGCGCAAGGGCGCTCTTCTCCTGGCCATCCTGGCCAGACTCCTGGTGAGAGATACACTCTGAAACAGATTTGTATACGTTGGACATAGCCATTTTGCCCTAAAGCGCCCGCTCACTCTTGACCGCACCAGGCAACAATGCTACTGTCAGAAAGGAGATCGATGCTCGATAGATAACTTCCGGTAAATAGCGAAGGTGATTGTGATGATGCTCTGTGTCCACTGTAATACGTATCGACCGGAGGGCGAGGGTCCCTGTCCCTATTGCGGCGGGCCGGCGCCGGCACCGGCCAATGGTGCCAACAGCAGCAACGGCAGCGGCTTCTTCTCCGCTGGCAGTGGTCACACGACGGTTGCCATGCCTCCGCTGGGGGCCTCTTTTGGGACTGCCCCCGGGCCTGGGATTGGAACAGGGACAGAGTGGCAGGCACAATCACTGGAGAGCTATCAGCCTTATCAGCAGGGACTGGGCAACCTGGGCAATGGGGGAAGCCCGGGGGCGAACTACCCGCCCGTTGCTTCCAGCGGCTCGGATGTGAGCTACCCGGCTGTAAGTACCCCTGGCTTCAGCTCTCCAGGGGCCATGAACGCGACTGACGGTGTCTCCGTGCCTCTCTGGGGCCAGAATCAGCTGCTGCAACCGGGCGGGGCGAGCGAGGCTATTCCCCAGGAACCCTTCCCGACGGACCAGCAACAATTTCCTGGCGCTTACCCGGGCTTCGAGGGAATGGCGGTACAGCAACAGACTGGCCCTCAGCCTCCCCTTCAGGGCCAGGGTCAGCAGACGATGGCCATGCTGCCCGTGCTCTATCAGGACCCGGCCAACCCCTCGACGCAGTCGCTGATCCTCATTCCACAGGTCCAGGACCAGCGAATCAACACCGGCGCCCTCTTGCCATTCAACCAACAGGTGCCAGGGCCTCCGATTGCCGGCATCCCAACGGAGGAGGAGGCGCTCTACATTCCGCCAATGTACACGAAGCCGAGGCCGATCATCCCGCGCTACCGCGCCATCAGCGGCTTTCTCAGCTTTGTGATCGTTATTCTCTTGCTGTGCAGCGCTGCAACCTATTACGCCAAAGTGACGGGCAAGCTGGCCTTCCTGGGCCAGCTAGTGGGCGCTGCCCCTCCCAACGTCGCGGCCACGCCGATCCCTAACCTGCCCGACCCCAAGGCCAGCGAGACTGGACCGGCTTACGGCATCATTAGCTCGGCCACAACTGCGCCCAGCGTCGACCCCAAGACCGGCATCGCGCTCCAACCCAGCCAGGCCTTTAAACCGGGCCAAACCATTTATCTGACCTACAGCGTCCACGCCAAAAAAGCTGGCACAGTCACCGTCAAGTGGTACACCAATGGCCTGCTCTATCAGGTGCTCTCAAAGGCCACTCCAGACCCTAAAGGCGGCTCGTGGACGGGTGTCTCGATGATGCGCTTTACTCAGCCCCTCGAAGGCATGGTCGAACTCTACTGGAACGATGCGGGAAAACAGCCCCAACTAGCCATTCGCCTCTATTTCGTTGTGCGCCCCTAGCCTGACCCTGTCCTGAGCTAGTGGCCAGGAGCTGACCAGCTGACCACGAGGGAACGAATCAAGACCTTCCCAAAAAAAGGAGGAAGGAGACAAGGGCGGCCAGAAGCACAGGCCCTGCCCTGCTCCTTCTCAGCCTCTACCTGGCGCTAAGCTCCTTCCCCGCCTCTCTTGCACAACGTCTCAACATTGACGTCCCCGTAGACGCGCACCTGGCAGGCCAGACGCACATTCGGGTTCTTCTTGAGATCGTTGCGCAGCCAGAACTTTTCCATGAAGGTCAGCTCATTCGTATTGCTGGCAGGGGAGACCGCGACGCGATCCGTCCCACAGAGTCCATTGCCGTGGCAATTGGCAAATTTCCACAAGCCGCAATAAACGGGTACATCATGCTCAAGCGCTGGGTAGCGCACGTTGTCGCCTTCAGGAACCTCAACCTTGACCTTTTCACGTACAAACGTAATCGTTGGCACGATGAATTCCTCCGCAGGAATGGTGCTGGCTCTCTTGATGTGCTCCCTTGCAGGGGACCAACCAGCCAGCCAGTCAGCAAAGCAGACGGGACCTGAACAGGCTGGTGGGAGAGGGCTCGCCCTGCCTCACCTCGCCTCTCTCTGGTTCCTCCATTTTCCCACGCGCTGACCTCTCACCTGTTAGCCTCGTAGCCGGGTCAGGCGCGTCGATGTCTGTTGCTGCTGTGCCTGGTGAGAGTGTAGCATAGAGCACCAGAGCTAGCAAGGGCGGCGAGGGAGAGCCAGGGGAGAGTACAAGGCCATATGCCTGAGCGAGCCTTAGATGACAGCGATGAGAACAAGCACCTGCTGCGGGGGAACCAGAGAGGCCAGCTCAGGATCGCGTTCTGCCACCGTCAATGTCAGGCTGAGCGAGGTATTGGCAGGCACCTGAGAGAGCAGGGGAACAATACTGACGGTCGTGTTTTGTCCCGGCGCCAGCGGGCCGCCGCCGGCGGGCGTGATCTGCAACGGCGGGTTACTCTTATCGACGGTAATGGTCCAGTTGAGCGGCGCCTTGCCGCCATTCGTGATGGTTACAGTCTGGGCCTTCGGCGTCGTCCCGTGCGGCACATCGAAGATGAGGATCGTGGGTTCAACAGTAATCGTGGGCAAGGCTGGCGCCTGCACCGTCAAAGCAACCGGAATTTCTTGTCTGAGCGAGCCGGCACTGAAGATCAGACGTCCCTGATAGCTTCCTGGGGCCAGGCCAGCCGCGTTGACCTGCACGCTCACCGTGGCGCGCACCCCGGGGGCTAGCGTCCCTGCCGTCGGCGTGGCTCCCAGCCACTGCTCTCCGTTGTTACCTGTACTACTTGTCAGGGACCAGCTCAGCGTGAGGCCACCGCTGTTCTGCAGCGTCAGCGACTGCGGAGCAGGATTCTGACCCTGGGTCGTTGTGAAGCTGAGAGCAGACGGCGTCAGGGCCAGCTGGCCCGGTGCCACCACGTGCAGATTGACCGTCAACTGTGGTTCATCCCCCAGGCCACGACGGCTCTCAAAGAACACCGTCCCCTGATAGTCTCCCACAGCGAGCGAGGCAGGCGAGACCGTCACGCTGAGCGTGATGCTGGTTCCGGCCTCCAGGTGACCAGCGCTCGGTGTGACCTGCAGCCAGACCCCGCCGGCCTTGGTACTCACGTGGCTGCTCCAGTCAAGCGCCTGCTGGCTGTGATTCTGCAGAGCAACGGTCTGCGCCAGTGGGGCCTGCGCGCCGCTACTTGCCGTGTAGCTCAAACTGGCGGGCGCGATACTCAGGGTGGCCGAGGAACCCAGGACCGTCATGGTGACCGTCAAGACCTGCGCGTTTTTCCCCTGCTCGCCCGCCTGCTGGACAAAGGTCACATGGGCTGTATAGCTGCCGGCTGTCAGCTTGCCGCGCTGAGCCACCAGTTTCACCACTTCGCTCCCGACAACGCTGCCGCTGGCCGGATCTACTTGCAGCCAGGAACGATCGCTACTGGCCCGCCAGTTCAGCTGACCGCCGCCAGCGTTGAGCAAGGTAATTGCCAGCTGCGTCGTCGTCCCTGGAAGATCGGCCCCCAGGTCAACACTGTAATCGGAAAGCCTCAGCTGCGGCGGCGTTGCCGTTGAAGGCAGCACAGTAATGGTCGTCGCGATGCTCAGCAGCTGCGTCTCATCGACGACCAGAAGCTGGTGTTCTCCAGGCTGCCAGTCCTGCGTTACGGTCACCTGAAGAGCAAAGGCGCCAATGGCATTGGCCTGCACGCGCAATGGCTGACCGCGGGCGTCTCGTAATGGGATTGTTCCATCACGCTGCAAGGCGAGCAGGTCGCCGGCTCCAAATCCTTTGCCAACCAGGGTCAGGCTCTCATTGAAGTGCAGCTGGCGCGGAATCACCGTCAGTGAAGGCGTCAGCGTCGCAACCGACCAGCGGCGGGTGAAGAACAGATAGGTCAGTGCCGCACTCATCGCCAGCACTACCAGGAACAACACCAACAAGACGCGCAGCAGGAGATGGCGTCGATGCAAAGAAGGGCCTGAAGACACGATCTCGTAGGCGCGATGGCTCCCCCCGCGCTGCATGCGCGCAGGGGAAGGCAAAACCTGCTGGCTCTGCAAGCGCATCGGCTGCGGCTCAGCCTCGTCGGAGCTGGTGGAGGAAGAAGCCAGCGGCTGGGGCCCCGGCTCCTCCCAGATAGCGGATGGCGGCACCGAAAACGGGCTAGAAAGATAGGGCTGATCCTCGGGGTGCAGTCCAGCATGATAGCCGATTGGCTGGGGCGAAGCCGGGGGAATGGAGCGTCTCCGAGGCCTCTCTCTTCTCTTCGGCACAGAAGAAGGCGCCAGGGAGCGCCCACAGTGACGGCACACCTGGGCATAAGCAGGCACTGGTTTATGACAAAAACGGCAACGCTTGGTCTGCATTGGTGTGTCCCACTCTCTGACCTTGCTGCCCATGAGCAGTGCTGACCAGCTGACTGGACCAACTGGACGAGCTCACCTCATGGCAGCTGTTCCGGCCCTCGGCTGCGCTGAGACCGGACTGTTGGGGAGGAAGTACTCACATGCTCTCTACTGAGAATAGACGTCAGACCTTGCCTGACATCCAGAGGAGAAGCAGGACCGATCATAGTGTATCATAATTCTTCAACATGGGCACAAGAGTAGCTGAAGACCAGGCCCTCACCAGAGCGGCAGCGCTAAATGGGACAGGGGGTGAGTGGTGAATGCTGATATGACCGATGGCAGAAGAGCCTGGCAAGGGGCGAGAGAGAGGCAGACCCACAGGGAGAGAACAACAGGGGTTGCGAGGGGTGCATCATCAGCACTATCATGGCCCTCGCAGATCCCTGGGAGCGGCTTACAACTCGTCGCTTTCTTCGCTGGCGCGAGCTACCTGCGCGAAGAGCTCCTCTTCGAGTTGACACCAGACCAGAGCTTCGGCCTGACTGACGTCAAGCGGATGATGCTGACGTGTGGCCTCGCTCATCATCCGTGCTACACGACGGCGTAGACCGGCGAGCAAGGGCTTTTGCACCTCCAGCGGAGGTAGCCGGTACAGGCGAATCTGGTCGATAGGATAGAATTCATCAGGTTCAAAGGCGAGCAGCAGCAGATCCCTGTATTTGTGCAGGAGAGAGAGCTGCTCCTGAGCGTGTAGCTGCAGCCGGCTGCTCACAGCTAGCAAGCAGCCAGCAACGCGACGAGCACGGACAATCGGACAGGCAACTGCGCTGAGAGCCTCGTCCTGCGCCAACGGCTCCAGGCCAGAAGCGGGAAGCGCAAGCAGAGCCTGGCCTGGTACCTGGAAGATGACCGTGCGAGCAATGGAGACGGCATGGCCAGCCAGGGACTCGCTGCCATAAAAGCAGGCTTCGCTCTGAGAACTGAGCTGCCAGCGCCGGCTGTCGTTGACCAGTGCCATACGCAGACTGCGCACACACCCGCCACGCGAGGGCGGCATGCAGCGCACAATCATTAAGCTCAACCCCTGACGCCGAGGGTCAAGATGAATGGTGGCCTGCTGCAGCACAAGGTTGCTGATCGCCCAGGTGCGTAGCGGCATCGGTACCCTCAGCGCGGCATTCAAGACGCGATCATAGAAGACAGGGGCGATCTCCTGAGCCTCGCTGCAGAGAGAGGCCCCCTGGTCGCTCCGGCTCAATAGGGCAAATTCCTGCGCTACGTCCTCTAACAGCCCTTGATGGTGGTCTGGTAAGGCACAGAAGAGACGATAGAGTGCATAAGGACAGGGAGACTCTTCGCCGGCGGCCCAGCGTGCCAGGGTCTTGGAGGAGATACCTGCTGCTTCTAATAAGATCATTTGCTCTTGAGGATCGTTTTCGATGCTGTTCAGGAATTCATACCATCGTTGAGGCTTGTACATTCTTCCTTCCTTGGACCCTCTCAATAGCTACGCACCGCTCCTCACCTAACTATAGCACGCTCCTCCGACCTCGGCCATTAAAATTCCGTTAAAATTATGGGCAATACATCTTTTATCTAAACTCAGCATAGATAAATAGTTATATCTCTGTCTGGGGGGCACTCGGGTGAGAGCAGGCGGCACGTGAGGCCCAAAAAGGCTACTGCGGCTCATTCTGCTCAGGAGCTGTGACAACGGGCGAACCCGCTCCCAGTCGGAGGCGGAGCCTGGTTCACAGCGCCCGCAAGGGGCGATCCTATGGTATAATCAGTCAGTACGAACACTCGTTCTTGCCTGGCCTGGCCCGACCTGATCTGATCTGGTGTTCAAGTTGGGAGAGGGAAGGGGGCCAGGGCTGAACGAAGCCTGCCATCTGAGGAGTGGAGCGAGGGCGGGAGCAGCCTGGAGTTGCGTGTTTCTCCCAGCTCGCTTCAGCAGCGAAGCAGCGAAGGAAGAGTCTGCCCTATGCCGATTCGCCAACTGGCCCCGGAGGTCGCAGCCAAAATCGCCGCTGGCGAGGTGGTGGAGCGCCCCGTCTCGGTCGTCAAAGAATTAATCGAGAACAGCATTGATGCCGGCGCCTCGCAGATTCGCGTCGATCTCATCCGCGGCGGTCTACAGCTGATACGGGTGAGCGACAATGGTTGCGGCATCCCTGCAGAGGAGCTGCCGTTAGCCCTGGCGCGCCATGCCACGAGTAAAGTCAGCACGGTTGAGGATCTGGAGCGCATTCGTTCGCTGGGCTTTCGTGGGGAGGCGCTGGCGAGCGTCGCCGCGGTGGCCGAGGTGGTTTTGATCAGCCGTCCCCGCGGCGCCGCCCAGGGCGCTCAGGTAAGCGCCTGCAATGGGCAAATTTCGGCAGTCAGTCCTGCGGCCTCGCCCGAGGGCACCATTGTCACGGTGCGCAACCTGTTCAGTGCGGTGCCGGCGCGTCTGAAGTTTCTGAAGAGCCGTCAGACGGAGGTCAGCCACTGCCTGCATCTGCTCCAGCAGTATGCTCTGGCCTATCCCGAGATTCGCTTTACGGTCACCAGCGAAGGGCGCGAGGTCTTTACGACCCCTGGCGATGGTCAGCTGGCGACGGTGCTGGTGCAGATGTATGGCCCGGCGGTGGCCCGGCAGATGGTACCGCTCAGCGGCCAGTCTGCCGATGATCCCGAGCGCCCGGTGATCAGCGGCTATGTCAGCCGGCCTGCATGCTATAAGAGCACGCGCCAGTATCTCTCTTTCTTTGTCAATCGCCGGTGGGTTCACAGTCGCTTGCTGATTGCCGCCGTAGAAGAGGCCTACCGAACGCTGCTGCTTAGCGGACGTCATCCTCTGGCGGTCATCAATATTCAGGTCGACCCGTCCCAGATCGATGTCAACGTGCACCCCGCCAAGACGGAGATTCGCTTCCTGCGCGAGCGCCGGGTCTACGCCGAGTTGATGCGTGCCGTGCGGCGCGCCGTCCTGGAAGAGGCCGAGGCTCCAGGCTGGCAGGAGGCGCAGCAGTTTGCCCCTGCGGCACCTGCCAGCGCCGTGGAGGCATCGCCTCCCGTCTCCCCAGTGTCGTCGCCCCTGTCTCCCGAAGAGTCCACCAGAGAGGAACTGGCGACTTCGTTGAGGCCGGAGGCGACCAGGTCGCAGCAGGCAGGTGCAAAGGAGCGAGGGGTTGCTCCTCTCTCTGATCCTGGTCGGAGCAAAGGCCCTGCGAGCAGCAACGACCTTGGGCTGCGACATGCTTTTCCCCTTGATAACCCCTGGCTGACGGTCAGCGAGGAGGAACGCGGGGAGCGAGCCGCTCTGCAGTCGCGCCTGTGGCAGAGCCATCTGCGCCCCCAGCAGGGTGAACCAGGGCCTGGGCGCCAGGCGCTGACAGCCGGGCCTCGCAAGCCCGGGCGGCCTGCACCGGGCGGCGCAGCGCCAGAGCAGGAGCAGGAGCAGGAGCAGGCCGCCCCGCCGAGGGAAGAAGGGCCTGCTCCTGCTCCTGCTCCGCTTGCCCCGGCTGAGGTCTTACCTGCCGTTCAGCCCGGACCTCGTCGGGAGCACAGCCACTTTCCTGAGCTACGGGTCATTGGGCAGCTACTCCAGAGCTATATTGTGGCGGAGGGACGCGATGGCCTCTATTTGATCGATCAGCATGCCGCTCACGAACGTATTATCCTGGAGCGCATGCTGGCCGCCCGCCAGGAGCAGACGTCGCTTGCTCAGGGGCTGCTGACTCCTCTGCGCCTTGACCTCTCGCCTGCTGAGCTGGAGGCCATCGAGGAGCACCTCGACGATCTACGTGGCCTGGGCTTCGAGCTGGAGGTGCTTGATCACGGGCAGATCCTGGCGCGCGCTGTTCCTTCTGTGCTTGCCAAGCAGCTCAGCGCACGCTCTCTGCAGGAGCTACTCAAGGACCTGACCGCCCCCGAACACGATGGCTACAGTCAGACCTGGGAGGAGCATGCTCTGGCCAACATCGCTTGTAAGGCAGCTATTAAAGCCAACTATTTTCTGACCAGCAGCGAAATGCGCGAACTGATCGAGCAGCTCGCCCACACCCGTGCCCCGTTTAGCTGCTGTCATGGCCGACCGACGACCATCCATTTCAGCGCTGCCGCTCTAGAACGCGAATTCGGGAGGCGCTAGTGTTTGCCGAAGTGCTGACCGTGGCCGCCAGTTGGCAAGGCGAGCGGCCTCTGCTGACCTATGAGGTGCCGGCGGAGCTGGCGGGACAGCTTCAGCCGGGCCAGCTGGTGGCCATCCCCTATGGCGAGCGGCTGGTCGAAGGTATCATCTGGCAGCTGGCGGAGTCCTGTGAGCACAGCCTGCCAGAAACGTTGCGCTCCGTGCATGCGCTGCTTGACCCGCAGCCGGTGCTCTTGCCCCATCAGCGCGCACTGGCCGAGTGGATGGCCGACTACTACGTCACCTCGCTGGCGCTGGTTGTTCAGCTCATGCTCCCGCCCGGTCTATTGCAGGGGTCTCGCGCTGTGCTGACCCTCGCCAACGCAGAGCCGCGTGCGACAGCCTCGCTGCCGCTCCAGGCTCTGATCGGTCTACTCCTGGATGAAGGCGAGATCGATGTAGCCCGCCTGCAGGCGATGCTCGGTCCTACACGCGCCCGAGCCCTGCTCAAGGAGGCTGTGACCAGTGGCCTGATTGAGCGCGTGCCGCGTCTGGCGGAGCCACGTCTACGTCCGCGGCGTCAGCGCGCCGTTCGACTCTGCCTGGATGGGGAGAAGCTGGCCGCCTGGAAGCGTCAACTAGCAGAAAGCCTGCCGCCGCATCTGACACCCACTGCGACGCCAGGCACACGAGTGGACCTGCTGCCTCCCTCTCCCCCTCTGCGCCGGCGTCCACCTGCGGCGGCTCCCCTGTCGGTGCTGCAATCTGCTGCCACGGCCACAGCCTCCGTTGCAGCAGCGCGGGGTGGCCAGAGTCAGGAGAGCCAGCGGGCCCTGCGCGCGCTGGCTGCCGTCGACTTGCTCGAACACAGCCCGCCAGATGTACTCTGGACGCCGAGCCGCCTGGCGCGCGCCAGTGGCCTCACCCAGACCCAGCTGCAGCAGCTCGTCGCTGAGGGCGTTCTCGCCATTGAAGAGAACGTAGAAGTACGGCGTGATCCGTTGCGAGAGCGCCCCATTGTGCCCAGCTCTCCACTGCGGCTTACGCCTGCCCAGGAAGCTGCCTTACGCGCCATCCTTGCCCCTGAAGCTGCTCGGCGTCCCCTGCTCCTGCATGGGGTCACAGGCAGCGGCAAGACCGAGGTCTATCTGCAGGCCCTGTCGGCCCTCATTGCCCGTGGCAAGAGAGGCCTCGTGCTCGTCCCTGAGATTGCCATTACAGCCCAGGCCATCCAGCGTGTTGCCGGGCGCTTCCCGGGGCGGGTCGCCATTATCCACAGCGCCCTCAGCCCGGGCGAGCGTTACGATGAATGGCGACGCATTCGGGCCGGTCAAGTTGATGTCGTCCTTGGCTCGCGCTCCGCCCTCTTTGTTCCCTTGCCTGACCTAGGCATCATCATCCTGGACGAAGAGCACGAGACGGCCTACAAACAAGAGGAGCGTCGTCCCACCTACCACGCGCGAGAGGCCGCCTGCACCCTGGGGCGGCTTCTCGACATTCCCGTTGTCCTGGGCAGCGCTACCCCTTCCGTGACCAGCTTCTACCGTGCCCAACAAGGAGCCTATCAACTGGTGGAGCTGCCCGAGCGCATCGGGGCTCCTCTGCCCCCCGTGGAAATCGTCGACCTGCGCAGCGAGCTGCATGCTGGCAACACCAGCATCCTCAGTCGTCGTCTGCGCAGCGAGCTGGAGAACGTCCTTGCCCGGCGCCAGCAGGCCATTCTCTACCTCAATCGTCGAGGAGCAGCCAGCTGTGTTCTCTGCCGCGAGTGCGGCTATGTCGCCATGTGCGAGCACTGCGACGTACCGCTGACCTATCACGCCACTGAGCGCATCCTCCTCTGCCACTACTGCAATCTTCGGCGCCCTGTCTTAACACGCTGTCCCCACTGCGACAATCATGGCCTGCGCTACTTCGGCATCGGCACCGAGAAGGTGGAGCAGGTGATCCAACAGACCTTCCCCCAGGCCCGACTGCTGCGCTGGGACCGCGACACGGCCCGCACGCGGCGCGCCCATGAGCAGCTCCTGGACCGCTTTGCCAATCATGAAGCCGATATACTGATCGGCACCCAAATGATCGCCAAGGGTCTCGACCTGCCCGGCGTAACCCTGGTGGGTGTGGTTGCCGCCGACATCGCCCTCATGCTGCCGGACTTCGCCGCCACCGAGCGCGCCTTCACCCTCCTCACCCAGGTTGCAGGCCGGGCCGGGCGCGGCAGCGAGTCAGGGCAGGTCATCATCCAGACCTTCAACCCGGAGCACTTTGCCATTGAAACCGCCTCTCGCCATGCCTACCACGAGTTCTACGCTGCTGAGATCACCCTGCGCCAGCGCTACGGCTATCCCCCTTTCCGCCAATTTGTCAAGTTCACCTATAGCCATACCAACCGGCGCCGCGCCCAGAATGAGGCCCTTCTCCTGCGCGAGCAGCTCGATCGCGCTATTGCCGAGCTGGAGTTAGAGGAGACTGACATCGTGGGACCGGCCCCGGCAGTAATGGAGCGCATCCGCGACGAATTCCGCTGGCAGATGATTGCGCGCGGTCCCGATCTGCGCCCTCTGCTACGCGCCATCACCATCCCCCCGGGCTGGCACATCGACATCGACCCGGTGAGCACCATGTAAGAGTCAGCCCACCTCAATCACTACGGGATGGCCTCGATCCGCACGCATCCCTGGCCTGGCATCAGGCGCACACCCAGACGGCGACTGATGCGCCAGAGCGCCTCATAGACGGCGTCGGCGATATCCGTGTCCTGGAGTAGCCCCGTCAGCGTCTGCAGGGTCTCCTGATCCTGGGCGAGCTGCCCGAGCGCCTCCGCCAGGGCACGGCGCAAGTACTTGTCTTCCTCCTCGCGACAGAGCAGATGCAGCAGCTGCGGCACAATCGAACGCTCGCCCAGCTGCCCCAGCGTATGGGCGATAGTGCAGCGCACCGGCAGCTCAACCTCCTGATCGCTCAGCAGCGCCAGTAAGTAGGGTCCCACGCTGCGCTCACCCAAATTGCCCAGCGTACGGGCGATCGCTTCCCGCATCCAGGAGCCGCGCCGCCGATCAGCCAGCAGCGTCAACAATTGCGGCACCACCCAGCGCTCGCCCAAATGGCCCAAAGCCCCGGCGATCGCCTCCCGCACCGGCAGCTCAACCTCTTCATCGGCCAGCAGCTGCAGCAGCAAAGGAATGACCGAACGCTCTCCCAGGTAACCCAGCACCACCGCAATAGCATGACGTACCGAACGGTCGATATATTCATTGTCAAGCAGGCCCAAGAGCTGGGGAATCAGGCTGCGCTCGCCCAGGCGGGCCAGAGCCGCCGCAATCGCATGGCGCAGCGGCAGTGGCAGGCGTTCGTCGGCGAGCAGACGCAGCAGCTGGGGAGCAACAGAGCGCTCGCCAAGCTGACCCAGGGCTGCCGCCAGCGTATGGCGCAGCGACAGTGGCAGGCGCTCATCGATCAGCAGGGCCAATAGCTGAGGGGCGACGGAACGCTCGCCGAGTTGACCCAGCGTCGCCGCAATCGCATCACGCACCGAGGGATCAACCCCTTCATCCGTTACCAGGCGAAGCAGCTGGGGCGCAATGGAACGCTCCCCCAGGTAGCCCAGAGCGTGAGCGATGGCATAGCGCACCGAAGGGTCAATCCCCTCATCGGAGAGCAGGCGCAAAAGATGAGGAACAATCGAACGCTCCCCGAGCCGCCCCAGGGCATTCGCAATGGCATAGCGCACCGAAGCATCGAGCTGCTCATCGACCAGCAGATGCACGAGTGGCAGGGCCAGCGAGCGCTCCCCAAGCTGCCCCAGAGCATCGGCGATGGCATCCCGTACCTGAACATCGACCCCCTCGTCAGCCAGCAGATGCAAGAGGCCCATGTTGACCCACTCGCCACCGACCTCTGCCAGCACCTCTGCACTGTTGCGCCGGTCCAGCGGATAAGGCGTCGCGGTCAGCAAGGCAAAGAGACGACTGATGACTTCCTGGCGCAGACCACTCTCGCGCATCGTCGGACGCATCGCCAGGCAGCGCCCCGCTAACAAGAGATTGGTATGGAAGAGATCGTCACTGGAACGCCGCCGCCCACCATTGCCAAGCAAATGCTGGAGCAGCGGGCTGATATCGCTGACTCGCCCCGCATAGAGCAGAATCACCTCCTCCCACCAGGGATTACCGCGCCGTTTAATCAGCTCCGATAGCTTTCCATGCTCCACTGCATAGAGAGCACTCAAATACTCCTGTAACGTCAAATGGAGAAATCCGTACCAGCCGCGAGCCTGCTCCTTCAAAAGAGTATGCTGCCCGATGATCTCGCTGAAGATCTCCTGACTCTGTTCAGGATCGAGGCCGATAGTCGGCAAGAAGCGAGCGATTTCCTGTAACAGCTCATCCTCGGGAAAGTAGCGCTGGCCGCGCAAGTGGAAATGCCAGGCGATAGCCTCCAGCAACTGCAGCTTGTGCTGAGGTAAAAATTGACTGTGGCGATGAATATCGCGGCTGCTATCCCAACGTGTCAGCAGCGTCTCCACGCAGCGTCGATAGAGTTCTACACGTCGATCTGGTAGATCCAGCTGCTCTTCGTAGAGCAGGACGATCAGCGAGAGCAGCAGCGGATTGCCGGCCAGGGCCTGGACACGAGGGCTGCGTTCGAGACGATAGATCAGATCGTTCGCAGCCTCGGGACCCAGCTGAGAGCCGGTCAGTGCCAGCCAGCGCTGGATGAACTGGCGGATATCCTCGGGCCGGAAATCGAGGACCTCCAGCTCGCGGAAGCCAGTCAAGCGGCTGCGCTGGTGGTAGCCGGCCTTACGAGCCGTCACCACGATCGGCACCTGGGGATAGCGCGTTGCCAGCTCTACAATCATCATCACGACAGAACGATAGGTTGACTCAGCCTCCTCTTTATTGGCGCCGGTCAGCGTCTCATCGAGAGCGTCAAGCAGCAGCAGTGCGCGCCCTTCCTGCAGGCGCGAGTGCATTAACGCCAGCGCAGCCGTGCGAGGAATGCGATAACGCTCCTCCCAGGTCCGCGCAGCAAATTGAATAATATCGATATGATGAGACGTAGCGGTGGGGCTGGCGGAGACGAAGGTATTCAGCTCGACGAAGATAGGGAGGTCGGGCAGGCCCTCGAGTTGGCCAGAGAGCGAGCGCAAAGCCAGATACTTCAGGAGGGTTGTCTTGCCGGCCCCGGGGTCGCCCAGCACCACGCTACGGCGATAGCGGCGAATAGCCTCATCCGGGTCGAGCGTCGAGGCCGTCTGGCTATCGCAATAGCGATGGCCCCTGCGGCAGAGGTCGACGAGATCACCGTTCAACTGCCATGTGTAGCGCTCCTCATCGAGCTGGTAGCCTGGGCGGGTCTCCTCGTGCAGGCGCACACGGATATAGAGATCGAGCAGGTTGATAGGAAGGTTCATATCAAGGATCTGAAGATGAGTCAAGCGGGGATCAACCCGTAGCCCTGCTCGATACTGCTCAAGCGTCTGGCGCAGACAGCGAGCAGAGAGCCGCTGGCGCCAGGCGTTGGCCTCATCCTCGCCCTGAGAGGCGCGCAAGCGTCCCAGATAGAGATTCACAGCGGCAGGGATAGCGGCGGCCAGCACAGCCCCCGCCAGAGAGATGAAAGCCACCACGATTGGTGTATTTTCCCACCAGGCGCCGCTACTTGGGGAGCCAGCGAGCAGAGCCACCGCCATCAGCCCTGGCGCTGTCCGAGCGCCTACCGACTGTGCGGGCCCGCCGGAGGAAAGCGCACCTGGAACAGCGATGGAGCAGCCGACGAAGAGCGCCGAGGCCAGAACCATCGTCCCCATTGTTGCCGTTGCCAGAAGGCGAAGAGAGCGGGCACACATACCGTCCTCATTTCTGAGCTTGCGCGCGCTGCATGCGAATAGATACTGCCGCGAGCGGAGAGCTGTGAACCTGGAGTACACTTTTGTCGGTATCAAACACATTGGACACATCACCACCTTCGTTTCCCCCGGTGCTGGCGGGCGAAGAGAACAAGGCGGTAGTGCTATGCAATCAAGCCTCTCTTGCCGCCTGCCACCAGGGGGGAAGAGAGGCAAGGATAAGAGAAGCAAAGTTGGCCCAGGCCCCAGACAGGAGGCTGGCTGTTGCCTGTGACTGCACTCCTCTTCCTGAGAAGCTGTACTACACTGTGCCAGCAGGCTCACGCGCAACGCTGCAAGAGGTGTATCGAAGGAAGAACGACCCAGGAACAACCCTGTCTGGAGGCACTGGGGCACCCTGTACCCCGTGGTCTCTCTGCATCCTAGAAAAGAGAATAGTTGTTAGTTTGTCATCTGTCAAAATAATTCCGCTATATGGAACTATTCACCATTATTATGGATCTGTTTTGAAAAAGACACTCTTTATAATCTGATCAATAAGAATGAGATTAGCTAAAGAATCATTCGAAAGCTCTGAAGAACAGGAAGATGGTGCTGTTCCTGACGCTGTCCAGGAACAGCACCAACGTGAGGTCATGATCCCCGGGCCAGGCGAGCGAAAGCGTTCCTGCGCATGGCGGGGGAAGGGGCGAAGAGGAAGGTCCTCAGCGGGAGTGGGAGAGCAGCGGACGCATCGGGGCGGAGGAAGGTGGTTGGATCAGCAAAGGAAGCAGCTTGGCCACGCGCGGTGTCCCCAGACCGGTCACAGCGTCCCAGCCGGCGCCAGCGCTATAGCCCTGGATGGCGACAGCGTTGCCCTGCCCATCCTGGCCGACAAAGGTATTGTCGCCCGAGGTAACATCGTGGAAAGCCTGCGTATAGAGATTCGAGCGTCCGATCGCGTAGAGGGCCGGGTTCAGATTGCCCAGGCGGTGGCCGGCCAGTTGATCGGCCAGGGCGGCGATACCGGCCCACTGGGGTGAGCCAGCGCTCGTACCACCAAAGCGGAAGACCAGATCTTCGCCCTCGCCCGATGAACTCCAGACCACCAGCACGCCGCTATCGATGCCGGCGTTAAAGGCCACATCCGGCAGGCCGCGGTAGCCGCCGATCTGGGCAACCCCATTCTGGTAATCTGGCCGGGGATAGATGGTGCTGAAGCCCCCACCGCTGGCCGCCTGATACTGTGGCTCATCCCAGGCTTCCTCGCCCTGATAGCTCCCCTGCGTGCCGTTCGCTTCCAGCAGCGTCCCGCCGACTGCCGTCACCAGCGGATCGCTGGCCGGCGAAGAGACACTCAGGAAGTAGGAGTTGCCGTCGCAGGTATACTGAGCCGCGCCCTGATCACCCGAGGCCGCAAAGAGCGTCATACCTTGCGCCACCGCTTTGGAGAACAGCTCATGCTCCTGCTTGAGCAACTCGGGATCGACGCAGCTCTCACCTTCACCAAAGCTCTGCGAGATGATATCGCCCAGATTATGCTCGACCGCGTAGCGCGTCGCGTTCAGCACATCGATGTCCTGGTTGGACTTAGCCAGCACCAGGGTGATCGCTGCATCTGGGGCGATAGCATGGGCCCATTCAACATCAAGGCTGATCTCTGCGGCCCAGCCGACCTGCGTGCTGTCGAAGGAATTGAAAGGAGGCAGGCCATCGGGCGCCACAATGTTGAAGCTGGGCGGGTCCGGCAAACCGAAGAGCGTATCGAAGGTGTGCAGGTCATGGCGGATCGTCGGACTTTGGTAGGCGTCGATGATCACGATGGTGTGCCCTTTCCCGGTGATCCCCTTGGCCAGGACAGGGGCAACCTCGTAGGCAGCCTGAATCTGCTTCGGCCCAAAGCAGGTCGCCGGATTCGTGGTCTGGCACGGGAAGGTGCGGTCCTTGTTCACCGCGCCGGCGTAGATGTACTCGGGCCGGTTGATCACATAGTGCGGTTTGGCCGCCTGAACGATCTGATTGGCGTAGAAGTGGATCAGCGTCCCTACCAGTAAGCCACACAGGACGATGGCGGTGGCAACCAGGTGCGGCAGCCAGCGCGTAATGGGGGTTCTCTCCATGAGAATCGTGACCTCCTTGTGAGCTAAACGGGACAATGTGCGCCGCAATCGATACCTTGCGGCACCCATCGATCTTAGTGTAGGAGGACACAACCGCTTTTGAATAGATAAAAACAGTTAAAACATGGTTGAAAGTAATGATGATCTAGTAAATGTTTGAGAGATACAGAGATAGAAATAAGCCAACGAAGCATGATGGACAGGGGAAGGGAGCGGTGTGAGGGAGGTAAACCGAGGGAGGGTTGGGCAAGAGAAGCTGGGAAGAGCGAAGAGCCGGGCGGCCCGGGCGAGGGCCGACGTTGCTCCACCTCTTCCCAGCCTGGTTTGATAGCCAGCCAGGCCCCTGGCTGGCCTGTCGTCATCTTACAGAGAGCGAGCGCGTGCCAGATCGCGGCCCGACGTACCGCAGCCGAAAGCCACTAGCAGCGGCAGGAGGTGGGCCACCCGTGGTGTTCCCCAGCCGGTCACGGGGTCCCAGCCCTTAGCGGCGGAGTAGCCGTTAATGGTCACCGGGTTGCCATTGGCGTCGGTGCCCGTAAAGGTATTGTTCCCCGTCGTAATGTCGTGGAAAGCCTGCCCGTAGAGCGGCGAATGGCCGATCAGGTAGAAGGCAGGATTGAGGAAGCCCACGCGATGGTGGCCGAACTGATCGGCCAGGGCCGTAATCCCGGCCCACTGAGGCGAGCCGGCGCTCGTACCGCCGAAGCGGAAGACCAGATCCTGGCCCAGGCCCGACGAACTCCAGACAGCCAGCACACCGCCGTCGACCGCAGCGTTGTAGGCTACATCGGGCACGCCGCGATAGCGACCGATTCCGGCGGTGCCGACCTGGTAGAATGGCTTCGGATAGACGGTGCTGAAGCCGCCGCCGCTGGCCACCTCGTACTGTGGCTCATTCCAGGCCGTCTCGCTCTGATAAGCGCCGGTCTGGCCATCGGCGATCAGCTTCGTTCCTCCCACGCCCGTCACCAGAGGATCACTGGCTGGCGAGCTCGCGCTGAGGAAATACGAATTGCCATCGCACGTCGGCTGAGCCGCTCCCTGGTCGCCTGAAGAAGCAAAGAGCGTGATCCCCTTCAGCGTGGCCTCCCGGAACAGCTCGTGCTCCTGGCGCAGCAGCTTCGGGTCGACGCAGCTCTCGCCCTCGCCAAAGCTCTGAGAAATGACGTCGCCCAGATTATGGCGAATCGCGTAGCGCGTCGCGCTGAGGATATCCGTATCCTGATTGGACTTGGCCAGCACCAGCACGATATGGGCGTCGGGAGCAATAGCGTGGGCCCACTCCACATCAAGCGTGATCTCGCCCGCCCAGCTTACCTGGTTCGCATCGTTTGGATCGAAGGGAGTCAATCCATCCGGTGCAATGATGGTGAAAGGTGGGTCGGGCAACCCGAAGATAGAGTCGAAGGTCTGCAGATCGTGGGCGATGGTGGGACTCTGGTAGGCGTCAATAATAACGATCGAGCGTCCTTTTCCTGTAATCCCTTTATTCAGGATCGGGGTGATCTCATATGCCTCGCGAATCTGCTTGGGGCCGTAGCAGTTGGGCGGCGTGGTCGTCTGGCAGCGGAAGGTCGTATCGCTGCGAGCAACACCAACATACTCGTACTGCGGACGCACTACGGCGAAGCCATGTACGCCGCGAGCCGTCAGTGCTGCCGCACTTGTTCCCCCGCTCAGACCAAGGCTGAGCGCCAGCATGGCGCAGACCGCCACTGCGGTAATGAGCAGGCGCGAGAGCCGACGGACGAGAGCTAGATCGTTCATCGATGTCTGACCCCCTTTTTTAAAACATAGTGCCTTAAGACAGTAGAGAAAACTCGTGCCTGGTGCGGATAGAGGGGAATAGGAATGGCACCCGCTTATAGTATACATGGTCTTCCAGCTTTTTTTGAAGAGGAACAGGTTGATAGAAGGTAAAGATCTAGCTTAAGAAATCTAAACATATAGCGCTTCTTTGCCTGCTCGCCTGCTTAAGCGTGGAATCATCTCTAGCGGCGGATCAGCCGCCCTGTTGCGCTTCACTCTTGCTGTAAAGTCGTTGTCGAAGTCAAAGGCCCGCCACCACGGTGACTGCGTCACCTTCTCGCCAGGCCGCTCGTATACTGAAAAAGAAGAGGAAAAGCAAAGCAGCATCACCCAGATGAGGAAGGAAGGAAGGAAGGAGAGATTGCCATGACCGGCTCACTGGAGAAACCATCGTTGAGAGAGTCGCGGCCTGGTGAGGAAAGTGCAGGTGGGTCGGAGCCGCGCCACCTCGCTGCTGTCGGCGAGGAAGCGGTACCCACGGAGAAGAGAAAGAAAGTGGAGGAAGAGATTCCCGCCCGAACAGTCTCCACTGCCGCCGAGGGTGACGGGCGAGAGCAGCAAGCGCTGGTCGTACCATCGCCCGATGCTATGGCGGCTGATCACCGTGAAGATACTCTTCCATTGGAGCGCCCTCCCCAGGACAGTGCAGGGCCGCAGGCGGCGTTCTATAGCGCGCCAACGCTGCCGGTGCTGCCGCACGGGTCATCCTCTGGTGCTCAGCGCTCCCAGGGCTGGCGCGGGCCAGGACCGCATCAGAGGGCCACTCAAAGAACAGCGGCTGATCCCCCTTTCAAGAAGCTCTGGATAGGGACGCTCATCGCCTCTTTGCTTCTGCTACTGGTGAGTGTCAGCCTCCTGGTCTATCTTTTAGGGGTATTGGCGGCGCGTGAGGGGCTTACTCCGGCCTCGCTTCTTTCGGCCACTGCCAGTGGCAAGCTGGCAGGAACCCAAGGCGGACAGGGCGGCGCGGCTATCGAGCTGGCCCTCTTTCCTCAGAGTTTTAGCCCGGCCAACTGTCTTCCCGATAACGGTTATCGCTGCACGGCCACACTCATGGCCAGTGGGCCGGCGGGCAGTGTGCGCTGGCAAGCCTGGTCCCAGGGCGTCGCCGCCCGCTTTAATCCCGCCAGTAGCAGCATTGAGCCAGGGCAACAGCAGCAGGTGATTATCTATCTCCCCGCGACCTGTCCAGCCTCGGGAAAACTCATCTTCTCCTGGAATAATCGGCAGCTGAGCGCGCCCTGGCGCTGCTGAAGCGTCGCCGCGCCGGGAGCAGGCTGCCTGCGCAGTTGTGGCCTCTGGCATGAGGGCTGCGTGGCCCCGCTTTGTTGGTTCCCATCCTGTCCCAGCCTGGCCTGAGTCTGGCAGGCTCCAGGCCAGACCAGGTCAACCACTCGGCTCAGCGAGGAAGATCGGGACGCGACTTACGCAGCCGGAGCCAGCCTTTCTCTTTGGGCAGCTCTTCCTGGCTGTTCTGTCCTTGGGGTTTCAGCCCCATCTGCTCCAGGAACCGAATTCCCGTTTCACTCCACGTGACGCCAGCGGCCAGCTCAATGGCCTGATCGCTGCGTACAGGCACCGGGCGATAGCCCGGCGGCGGCTCTGTGACCTGCGGTCCGGGGCGCGACGTCGGCCATTGCGGATACTTCGGCGCCACGGTCGGTACTTGTGACGGCTTTACCTTTTCCAGCTCCATCTCTGTTGACCACCTTCCTTCTCTTTGCTCGCAGTCTCAAAAAGCGTAGCAGCGTAGAAAAGATGTGCTGAGCACGGTGCGCTCTCTACGCTGGAGATCAGTCCTCACTACGGTTGAAAACCTGGATAAGGGAGAGGAGACGACAGGTCATCCAGCTAGATGATAACGCAAAGCGAGCGCCTCGTCCATAGCGTGGTTGCGCTCCCTTGCCCCGGCCAGTGGGAGTGTGCGGCATTGGATGGCGAAGAAAGCAGCCTGTAGTCTTGCTTGAACGGGACCTTTCTGCTATGCTGCCGGGCGGGGACGGGGAGACGATGTCTTGCCGGGCGAAGACGAGGGCCAGGTCGGCTTTTCCGTTTTGGCCAGTCGCGAAAAGAAAGAGTGAGTAGCAAGTCACCTGAAAAGCGCGCTTACTGCCATGCCTGGGGCAACCAGATCAGCTGAAACAAGACAAGGGGAGAGCATAGGCATGATCAACCTGCAGGACCCTGCTCTCAGGGAGCAACTACGGCGCAGGACCCCAGAAGGCCGCTATCTGCTGAGCGAGGCCGAGCTGGTGCTCGCGATCCGTACCTGTGATGCACAGGGAGACAGCGAGCGTGTCCAGCTCCTCTGTGAGGCGCTGGTCGAGCGCTGTGGTCCAGAATTTCAGCGGCGCACTCAAGGCTTACGCCATCGGCCCGACCTGCGCGAGGAAGCGATCGCCAATATGGTTGAGCATCTCCTGCGCGAAGCCCGTGACTCACAGGAGGTGTTCATGACTCAGAATTTCGCCCATTATTTGCGCTGTCTCTGCGCAGACGAGTTCACGCGCGTCCTCCGTCAGGAGGGACTGCACTACCGGCGCGACAGCGAGGGGCGCCCTGCGGGACAGCCGCAGCACATCCCTCGTTCTCTAATGGAATCGCTCCAGGCCAGTCCCTCCGAGGAAGAAGGATCGCCCGGCGCCGATGTGGCCGATCCCCAGGATGCCTATGAGCGCCTGCATGCTCTTGAAGAGAGCAGGCGCATTCTAACCTATCTCTCGGACCCGCTCGATCGCAAGATCGTGGTGCTGCGCGTCTTCCAGGGGTTGAAGTGGGACGATATCGCGCAGCTTTGTCAGCGGACCGAGCGCACGGTGCGCCTGCGCTACGAGAAGGCCCGAGCCTATCTGCGCGCCTGCCTCGATCGCGAGCGCGAGGAATTGGAAGCAGCGCTGATGCGTCAGCAGCATCAGCGACGACCAGCGCAGCATGTGCCCACAGCTTACGGGCAGAATCAGCAAAGGTGAGGAGGCGTCAATCATGGCAAGCATCGACAGCCGGATAATCCAACAGCTGAAGATGGCCTGGCTGGCCGCCGAGGAACGCGGCGATAAGCAGGCTCAGATCGCCCTCTTGCGCGCGCATCCCGAGGCTCAGGAGGCTCTCATCGACTTTATCGCAGCCTACCACGCAACGGCCCTGGAGCAAGAACATGACACGCTCGCCTCGCCTGAAGAGATCCAGCTGCTGCCCCTGACGGAGCGGGCCTGTCAGCGTGCGCTGGCGCGCGTCTTCGGCCTCAACCAGGGCAGCGAGGCCGACGCTCAGGCCAGGCCCGAAGCCTCAGCCGCCTCGCTTGCTTCTGTTAAAACCTTGCGCGAGCTGCGCCAGCGACGCCGGCTGAGCCTGACTGAAGCGGCGCGCGGTTTGCACCTGGGCGTCGATGTCTGGAAAAAGTTTGAAGATGGCCTGATCGATCTGCTGAGTCTTAGCGCGCGCCAACTTGAACGGCTGGCGAGCTTCTTCGACATCAGTCCACAGGAGTTCGGCGAGCTGCTGCGCAACAGCCAGCCAACCCTCGCCCTCAATCGTCGGCAGACAGGCGAGGCGGCTCGGCGACAGCGTCAGGAAGCTCCTGCCAGGCAGAGCCTGGCTGAGGCCATTGCCCGCAGCGACATGAGCGAGCCAGAGAAGCGCGCCTGGTTAGAGGAGTAAGCGCGCCGCTTTGCTCTCCGCCCAGTAT
Source organism: Thermogemmatispora onikobensis (assembly GCF_001748285.1). Lineage (NCBI taxonomy): Bacteria > Bacillati > Chloroflexota > Ktedonobacteria > Thermogemmatisporales > Thermogemmatisporaceae > Thermogemmatispora > Thermogemmatispora onikobensis. The sequence continues at coordinate 26,913 of NZ_BDGT01000013.1, forward strand.
CCTCTCGCTTCCTGCTTTGAACTGGCCTGGCTCGTCACCCAGCTTCCTGGCGAAACGGAGGGTCTGGTCGCCACGGCGGCAGGCGTAGGGCGTAGCCGAGGGAGCGGGCCCTCGTGACGCGGCTGAGGTTCAGGTGCCAGCTGGGGCCGCCGTGGGCAAGGTCGTGGGGGAGAAAGCGGCCTATCTCGCCGGGTTGCAGACCGTAGGCGGTGAGCAGGAAGGCCAGCTCGCGAGGACGAATGAAGCTCCGCGGGCGGCCAGCGTTCTTCTGCTCGCGAACCAGCGGCCAGCTCAACAGCAAGCGCGCTGGCCAGCTGCCATTGAGGGCCTCAAAGAGTAACAGGCCGCCTGGAGCCAGCACGCGCGCCATTTCGGCGATGGCCGCCCGCAGGTCCCTGACCTGCTCCAGGGCCTGCAAACAGACGACCATCGAGAAGGAGCCGGTGGCGAAAGGGAGGGCCTCAGCCCGCCCACACATATAGGCGATCAAATGACCCAGGCCACTCGCCCGGGCATGGCGCTGCGCCTGCTCCACAACGCGCGGCGAATCATCAAGCCCCACGATAATAGCCCCACGCCGCGCCAGCTCCTCGCAGAGCTGACCCTGGCCACCACAGCCCACGACCAGGATCTCCTCTTGCCCCAGAACTGGCCCCCCGTAGAAGCGCGCTGCTGCCGTCTCTACGTAATCACCGCGCTCCACCGTCAGCTGCAACTGCCACCGAGAAGGGTGAGCACTGGAAAAAAACCTCTTCTGCCAGCGTTGTATGAGAAACATACCAGCCTTCTCCCTCATGAGACTATAGGCGATGCTCATCGATTATATAGTAATAGGAATGGTCGCTTTTCGTCGGGGAGTTGTACAGAAAAGGGAGTATCCTTACAACGGGTGCGAACAGAGCCGGGAAAGATGGTATAATAGGGCGACTGATTACGCGATTGGTGGAGAGAGGAACCTGTTCCTATGGCTATGTTTGAAAGTCTCTCAAAGCGCCTTGAAGGGATCTTCAGCGGGCTGAGTGGCAAGGGGAAGCTGACCGAGGCTGACGTCGACGAAGCCATGCGTGAGGTGCGCATGGCCCTGCTGGATGCGGATGTCAACCTGCGCGTGGTGCGCCAGTTTGCCGAGCGCGTGCGGGCCAAAGCCATTGGCGCAGAGGTCTTGGGGAGCTTCTCGCCGGCTCAGCAGGTGCTGCAGATCGTGCATGACGAACTTATAGAGATGCTGGGTGGTGAAGGAAGTGAGAACCGTCTTGATCTGGGGGGGCCACCGCCCAATGTCATCATGCTGGTCGGGCTACAAGGCACAGGCAAAACCACCACGGCGGCGAAGCTGGCCAACTATCTGCGCAAGGAGGGTCAGCGTCCGCTGCTTGTGGCCGCCGACATGTATCGGCCAGCGGCTGTGCGCCAGCTGCAGACCCTGGGCAAGCAGCTCTCGATTCCGGTGTATGCCGAGCCGATGGGGGCCAACCCGGTTGACATCTGTGTCCATGCTGTCGACTATGCCCGCGAGCAGGCTGCCTCTGTCGTTATTCTCGATACTGCTGGGCGTCTCAACATCGACGAGCAGATGATGCAGGAGGTCATCGCCATTCGCAACCGTGTGCAGCCGCGCGAGGTCCTGCTTGTGGCCGACGCCATGACGGGTCAGGAGGCGGTGCGTGTGGCCAGCGACTTCAACCGGGCCGTAGCCCTCACGGGGATGATTCTGACCAAGATGGATGGCGATGCCCGTGGTGGCGCGGCGCTCTCGATCCGGGCGGTCACGGGGGTCCCCATTAAGTTCCTGGGTGTTGGGGAAAAGACGGATGCCCTGGAACCGTTTTACCCCGACCGTTTGGCCTCGCGTATACTGGGAATGGGCGACGTCCTGACCCTCATCGAGCGAGCACAGGAGGCCATTGATCAGCAGGAGGCGCTCCAGACCCAGGCCCGCTTGCAGCAGGGACAGTTTGACCTGGAGGACTTCCTCAAGGCGATGCGCCAGCTCAAGCGCATGGGGCCCCTGCGCTCCATTCTGGAGATGGTGCCTGGCTTCAACAAGCTGGCCTCCCTGCCCGAGATGGATGAGGCCCTGGAAGGCGATCCTTTGAAGCATATCGAGGCGATTATCCTCTCGATGACACCCGAGGAGCGACGCAATCCCGATATTGTCAACGGCAGCCGACGCCGACGCATCGCACGCGGTAGCGGTACCAGCGTGCAGGCGGTCAATCAACTCCTCGCCCAGTTCAATGAGACACGTACCATGCTACGCCAGTTCTCCAGCGGCAAAGGTCCCTGGGCCCGCTTGCTGCGCCAATACGCCAGCGATGGTGGCGGCCTGGCGGCTGGCCTGCCCGGTATGCCGGCTGCTCCGAGCCTGCCTCAGCTGAACAGCGGGGAACCCAGGAAGACTGGCAAGGCTGCCCGTAAAGAACGGAAAAAGCAAAAGGCCAAGCAGAAAAAGAGGAGGTAATCCCTATGCCGGCCAGACCCCAGCCTCGCGCTCGCCCGCCGGCTCCTGGCGCGCTGCTCTTGCTGAGCTTGATGCTGCTCCTACTGCTCATGAGCGCCTGCGGCGGCGATTCCCAGGCCCGCCAGCAGGCCAGCCAGAGCAAAGATCAGCTCGATCAGTTGCTGCACTATGCGCTCTCTATCGGCGTGCCCGCTACTCTATTGCAACCGATTCAAAAGCAGGAGGCCGCTCTCAGCAGCGGTTCCCCACCGTTCTCCCCATTCGACGATCGGCCAGTCACCGCCTATTATACTCGTCTGACCAATCAATACAAGCATTTGCAAGATCAAACTCAACAAGTTATTCATACCGCTACTGAACAGTTTCAGACGCGGGCCCAGCAGGATATGCAGAATTTTCAGGATGCCCTGACGGCGCGCCGCGTCGATGGTTTTGGCAATCTGCAATTTTTTACGCAGCAATATCAGCATGATCAGGACCTGATGGCTACAGCGCGCTATCCCCGGGATTATGCTGCGATCAGTAAGGAGGCCCAAACCCATACCCAGGCTTTAAATCTGATGAAGACGACCCATGATCGTCTGGTGGCCTTGCAGAATACGATTAAACAGCTCCAGAAGGCAAATATTGATGTCACGGCCATGCAAGCTCAATATCAAGACGACCTGCAGACCTTTAATCAGGCCAGTAAGCCCACCGATTTCCAGCATCTGCAGAGTCTGATCAATGCCCAGTACGAGCTGGCCGTAGTCAATTCTATTCAGGCTGTTCCCTACGTTGGCAGCTTCAAGCTCAACACCTTTAAGGCCCAGATCGACGATCTCAAGAAATATGGTATCGATGCCAGCAGCTATCAGCAGCGCTACAATGCAGACAAGGCGGCGATGGAGCGGGCCACAACGCTAGAGCAGTACCTGGCCGTCTCGCGCCAGATCGATACCGATATGGCCGCCATGTATCCCGACCTTGTACGCGGAGAGGCTTACTGGCTGGTGAACGAGATCGATCGCCAGGCCCGTAGCTGGGGCAAAGCCCATCTCTATCATGATAAATTTGACGGCAACAACTACATTCTCGATGCGGGCTACACCCTCGACGGCATTGGCTACTGGCTCAATCGTGAGCTGAGCTGGACCTATACCACCGAGGACTATCAGGCGATCGTTGATGAAGAGCAGAATCAGCTCTTCAATCTCCACATGATGGAGCAGAATTACAACGACCACACGCCGTATAACAAAGTGCACCAGACCGATCTACAGATCCTCGATCACTACCACCTGCGCGGCTCCCAGGTGCTGATGGTCTCCTTCACCGAGCAGGCCATGCGCATCTACGATCACGGCAAGCTTGTGAATGCCTTCCTGGTCACCACAGGCCGGGTTGAGCGCCCGGCGCTGCCCGGGGTCTGGCCGACACAGAACCGTGAATCGCCGACCGAGTTTAAGTCGAGCGATCCTCCAGGCTCGCCCTACTACTATCCCCCCACCCACATCAACTATGCCATTCTCTATCACTGGGGCGGCTTCTTTGTCCATGATGCCTGGTGGCGCGCCGATTTTGGCCCGGGCACCCAGTTCCCTCATTATGACAGTGGCGGCGATGAGAGCTTTGCTGGCAACGGCAGCCACGGCTGTGTCAACGTCCAGGAAAGCCAGATGGCCTGGCTCTATGCTCACACCGACTGGAACACCGTCATCGTGATCTACTAAGCGCCTGATCAGGAAAGCAGAGGGGCTAGTCACATCAACAGTACGTGCGGGCGCTGCTCTCTCAAGCAGAGCAGCGCCCGTTTCTGGAGGAGAGCCATCGGCTGGGAGGACGACAGGATCTTTGAGGCGCCTCAAGCCACATCTTCGCCTTCGCTATCCGCCGCCAGCTCATGAGGGGCAGGCAATGGCGGCAGCAGATCGGCGCGCACGGGCGGCAGGCGCAGGTAGAGATCCGCTCCGCTCACGGGACGGCGCCAACTGCGGGCCGCGCGCAGGTCCCGCAGAAAATCGCTTTGGAGATCAACGCCCAAAGCCTGCCAGAAGAGACTGATGGCCCGCCGGGCGAAGGCCAGCGCATTGCGCGGCTCAATGCGGTCCAGATCCTCAAAGAAAAAGGCGCAGCTTGTAAAACTGCATAGCAGGTAGTACTCGGCCTCCAGCAGTAGCAGGACGCGCCGACGCTTCTCAGCGAGAGCGGCTTTCCCCATCAGACCCTGGGGCCGGGCGACCTCTTCCCAGAAGTTTTCGAGTGAGCGCCAGCCATTGCGCAAGGCCAGGTAGCCATTGCGAGCCGCCCAGGGATCATGTAGTACCTCTGCCGTGGAGCGCTCGAAGAGCTGATCGCCGCGAGCAGCCAGGCGGTTCAGGGCCTGGCGCAAGGCCCCTTTCCAGTCGCTGCGTCCTTCGGTGCAGGCGCAGCCGCTGGCCCAGCGATCGACCCCATGAAAGCAACTCCAGGACGTTGGTGTACGCAGCGTCACCTCGCGCCGGGGAGGATACAGGTGCAGGTAGCGCTCCAGGGTACACAACTGGAAACCGGCTGCCTCGGCGCTATAGCGCACCAGGCGCGTCAAAAACTTATCGCGCCAGATCCAATGATGACCATACAGCTCGCCATCCGTCGCGATTAAAATCAGCTGAGGCTCATGCTGCTGCTGCTTTTCCGGCACCAGATGAGCGGGTACAATCGTCGAGGCGAACTGGTCGGCGTTCACCGTCACATTGCCATCGAAGGAGACCGCGCCTGAGAGCGAGGAGTGGTAGAAGAAGACCGTTATGCTGCGACCTCCTGGCAGGCGCACCAGATAGGGCTCCGTCACATCCACCGGGGTGGCGGCCTGCCAGGGAGCCAGGACTGTGAAGGTGATGCCGCAACGAGCCAGGAGATCGAGCGTCTCCATATCCACCGCCGTCTCGGGCAGCCACATCCCCGCTGCCTCGCGACCGTAGCGCTGGCGAAAATCCTCCAGGCCCCAGACGATTTGCGTATACTTATCGCGGCTATTGGCCAGGGGGAGGATCACATGATGGTAGGGATGAGCCAGGGCGTTGCCGCTGCCGTAGCGGGCGCGGTGCTGCCGGTCGGCCTCGATGATCGTCTGATGGACAGTGGGATGGTGGTTGGCCAACCAGGAGGCTAGCGTTGGCCCCAGATCATAGCTGATCAGCTCGAAATTACCAGCCTCAGCATTGGGGCGGTAGCACTCCGCCGTAATCTTCTCATTAAAATTGGCAAAGGGAGCGGCTTCGGCCTCGGCAGGAATAGCGCCAGTGAAAGGGTCCTCACGCGGGGGCTGGTAGAAGTGCCCGTGGAGGCAGAGGAAGAGAGGCGCAGCGCCGGGGCTTGCAGCCTCGCTCACCGCTTGCTGTTCAAGCATAGACGAATGAACCTTCTCACCTGCTCACAGAGTTAGCTGCTGCGCAACCAACCTCTGACTCTGCCAGCGGCGCTTCTCCCTCCCCTCTCTGCGACAGCAGAACCAACCCGTGGCATATAAGATATACGCAGGCCGAGGGAAGCGCGTTCCATGCATGGCGCCACGGTAGCCAGAGAGAGAGCTGCCGCAGCAGCGCAGCTCAGCTGACCTCGGCCTGGCTCTGGTCGGCACGCCCGTTCTGGCCTGGTTGGTCGGGAGCGCCGAGCCGGTGGTTCTCGCGCTCGGTTCAGGCCGAGCGCGACTGCGTACTCATCAAGAACTCCTCATAAGCCTGGCGGAGCTTCGGGTAACGCAGTAGGAAGACGCCGGCGTACTCCTGCGTCAGCGGACGAGGCTGGCGGATCAGGCGCATATTAGCCTCTTTGAGGAGGCGATTGCCCTTCTTACTATTGCAGGCCTTGCAGGAAGTCACCAGGTTCTCCCAGGTGCTCTTACCGCCACGCGAGCGCGGGATCACATGGTCGAGCGTCAGCTCGCGTGTCCGCTTGCCGCAGTACTGACAGGTTTCCTCGTCGCGCAGGAAGATATTCGCGCGTGTGGGCTGGAGGGCGACGCGCGGAACACGGACATTGGCGAGCAACTGTACGATTACGGGCCGCTCGTGGTCGAGGCGGCGGGCCTGAATATTCTCCTCAATGGCCTTGCGAACCTCGTCGTCCAGGAAAGTCACCTTTTTCTTTGACAGCAGGACGACCAGACGACGCTCTGAGATGACCGAGAGAGGCTGAAAGGAAGAGTTCAGAACTAAGACAGGCATGAATGGCTTTCCTTCCTCTCTGTCAGAGCTGAACCACCGGGCAGACAGCGAGGAGAAAGCCGAACCGGGGCTAGAGGAGGAGAGAGGCCGGGGCCTCACCTCTCGTCAGCTTCTCATCGCCGCCTGCGTTGCTCACCGATTGGCCAGGGAGACGGGCGTTGACCTTGCACGATCAGGCAGGGGTTGGACAGACCGCCGATCGGAGCGCCTGGGGGCTGGCGCAGCGCCAGGGGGGCCGCCTGCGAGCAGCCAAGAGATGAATAGGAGGGAGAGCCAGAAGGCAAGGCTCTGTCCACCATACTCTCTGCTGTGTTCAAGCGGCGTTCCACTGTAGTTGCAAGCTCCCTGCTCTAGCGGATCGGACCGGCAGTCGGGCCTGACCTAACCTCAGCCGACCGTTGAGCTAGCCGGCTGTTGGGCCGGCCAGGTAACAAACCAACGAGAGATGAGCTCCAGGAAGAGAAAGTGCCAACTTGGTCGGGGTGAGAGGACTCGAACCTCCGACCTCAGCGTCCCGAACGCTGCGCGCTAGCCACTGCGCTACACCCCGCTAAACCGACTCGTGCAAGTTCTTCGCCGGTCTCGCTCGTTTGCCCTGCTCGGTTATTCCCTTCTGTACAATCGATGAGGCGAAACGAACATCCTACAAACGACGTCACCAGCGTGAGCTGGTGGTGAGGCAGAGCTGAAACGTGGCCTCCAGGTCGCTGCGACTGTGGCTCTTGACGAGCGGCCTGCAGGCGCGGGCGTTCTCGCATGCCTCTTGTCGTTGCATAGTATAGCACAGGCGGTCTTGGCTTGGCAATAGGGTAGGCGGACGAAGAGAGGCGGTGACTGAGCTGTTAGCCGGGAGCCGTCTCGCTGGCTGAGCCGCTGGCCGTCTCAGGCGTGCTCGCCTCGGGAGTAGGCGGAGCCTTGGCTGCTGTTTCGGGGGGGGCGGGCTGGGCTTTGACCTCGGCCTCCTCGATCACGCTGCCATCGGGTCGCTCATAGATAGTTCCCTTGAGCGAGGAGTAACCGATGGTGAAGCCGCCGGGCACATGACGCAGCCGCTCCCAATAGACTGGGAAGTCGGCGCGGCGGATGAACTCCTCGATCTGGCGGCGCACGTCGTTCTCATCGACGGCATAAAACTGCTGAAGGTAGAGGGCAGTGTCGCCCCGATTGTATTCAAAGAGCCAGAGGCTCTTCTTAATGAGCTTCCCTTCTTCTTCTTCCATCATCTAGCTCCTTGCTGTTCGCTGTCTACTCCCCTTGCTGTGGAGACCTCTCAGTCACATCACAGCTCTCCCTCTATAGTAGCCGTTTTTCGCGCGTCTTTGAAGATAGGATTGGTATCATGCCAATAGAATGATCGGTTGGTCTCTACGGCCTGTTCTGGCGCTTTCCCGGCGGGTCTCTATCCTCTCCAAGCATGGCGAGCTGGCAGCGTCATTCCGCCCGCCACAGAGCGAGGTTGACGCTCTCCCGCCGGAAGTGCTAGAATATATCCTAGTGAGCAGGTCGGATTAAGAGTACCCTGCGTAGGAGCGATGAAAGCGAGGAATCAGTATTCCCCACGGGGCGAGAAAGGAGCGAGCCATGATTTTGAGAGTCTCCACAAAAGGCGAGTATGGCGTACGCCTCATGGTTGATCTGGCTCGCCACTATTACAGCTCGCGCCCGCGGTCATTGACCGATATTGCCCAGGCTGAGCAGTTGTCTCTGGCGTATCTGGAGCAGCTGGTGAAGCTTCTGCGTGAGTCTGAGCCGCCGCTGGTGGTCAGTACGCGCGGGGCGCATGGTGGTTATCGACTGAGCCGCCCGCCGGAGGAGATCACGATGGGGGAGATTGTGCGAGTCCTGGAGGGGCCGATCGCGCCCATGATCTGCGCGACGGAGGGAGAGATGACGCAGATTTGCAGTCTGCTCGACTCCTGCAAGACGAAGTTCCTCTGGGCCAGGGTGCGCGATGCTGTTGCCCAGACGCTGGATTCGATCACTCTCGCCGAGCTGGTCGGCGCCTCCGAGCAAGAGGCGCAGAACGCTCCAACGCACTTTATCTCCATCTCGGATATCCGTGTGGCTCCGTCATCGGCTATGTGAGTTGAGCTGAGCCGGGTGGGGCCAGTGAGCCGGGGATGGGGCGGCGGGGTCTGCCGGTGGGGCGAGGGCTGACGAGAGCTGACGAGAGCTGAGCTGAGGTGGCGGGAGATGACCGCGAGGAAAGCTGAAGACCGGCTCGATCCGAGGGCCGCGCCAGCCTTCCCCGGACGCAGTGACATAGACAGGCAGACAGACTGACAGGCTGATGAGCGAACAGCTCCCTGCCTCCCTGCCTCCCTGCCTCCCTGCTCAGCACAGTGCAGCACCCAGGCAGCCGGCCTGCCATCTTCTAATCAGCTCGCTCCGGCCCTTGCCGAGGCAGCGTTGCAGAGGACGCGCAGCGCAGCGATGGCTGTCAGGCTGAGGTAGTCTAGTCGTATCTCAAGCTCTTCCAAGGAGGATGGTTTTCGCTAATGGCTTCAGAATTGGTCATTAAGAATCTTCACGCCAGCATCGAGGGCAAGCCCATTTTGCGTGGCGTCAACCTGGTGGTGCGGCAGGGCGAGGTCCATGCTCTGATGGGCCCGAATGGCTCCGGCAAGAGTACGCTCGCCAACGTCATTATGGGCAACCCCAAGTACGAGGTCACCGACGGCGAAATCTGGTTCAAGGGGGAGAATATTCTCGAATATTCCCCGGATCGTCGTGCTCGTATGGGCCTCTTCCTGGCGTTCCAATATCCGATGGCGATCCCGGGGGTGAGTGTGGCCAACTTCCTGCGCCGCGCGCTGGAGGCGGTCCGCGAGGGTCCCAGGCCCGTCGGCGAGGAAACCCCTAGTGGTAGACCTGCCTCGCGCAAGACGATCCCTCCCTCTGAGTTCCGCAATCTGCTGCGCGAGAAGATGAAGCTGCTGAAAGTCGATAATAGCTTCATCAATCGCTCGATCAATGATGGCTTCTCTGGCGGCGAGAAGAAGCGCGCAGAGATCCTGCAGATGGCCCTGCTGGAGCCGGAGATCGCCATGATGGATGAAACCGACTCGGGCCTCGATATCGATGCCCTTAAGATCGTCTCCGATAGCGTCAATGCCCTCCGCGGCCCTAAGCTGGGCCTGCTGGTGATTACGCACTATCAGCGTATCCTCAATTATATTGTGCCTGATTTCGTGCATGTGATGTTCGACGGTCGCGTTGTGCGCTCCGGTGGCAAGGAGCTGGCCCTGGAGCTGGAGGAGAAAGGGTACGAGTGGCTCCGTCCCGAGGGGAGCGAGGTGGGCGCCAATGACTGAGGCTCTGGCGACAACTGGCTTTTCTCGCGAGGCGGTCATCGCGCTCTCGCGCCGCAAGGGTGAGCCTGAGTGGATGCTGCAGAAGCGGCTGGAGGCCTGGGAGATCTATGAGCAGACGCCGGCTCCTCTGGGACGGCGCGGCGACCTTGGGACGCTGCAGCGGCTGGCGCGCTTCCATTTCCAGGAGCTGCGTCCCTATCTGCCTGCTGATGGCGATGGGGCGCTACCGACTTCCATTGAGGAGGGGTTGCGCGATGCTCTGGTCGGCGCTAATGAGCGCTCGGGCCTGGTGCTGCAGCGCAATAGCTCGGTGGTGCGCGTCGAGCTGTCCGAGGAGCTGAAGAGCCGCGGGGTGATTCTGACCGATCTTGATACGGCGGTGCGCGAGCACGGCGATCTGGTGCAGCGCTACTTTATGAGCCAGGCTGTGCCGCTGGCCACCGATAAGTATACGGCCCTCCATGCGGCCTTCTGGAGCGGTGGCGTCTTCCTCTACATCCCCAGCGGCGTGGAGATCGAAGAGCCGATCCTGGCTCAGATCTGGCTCGATTCGCCGTCAGCAGCGGCCTTTGCCCATACCTTGGTGATCGCCGATGAGCTGAGCAGCGCGCGCTATGTGGAGGAATATGCCTCTACCTTCGAGGGTGAGCAGCCTTCTCTGCTGAGCGCGGTGGTCGAGGTCTTTACGAAGAATGGGGCCCGCATCGAGTTCACCAGCCTCCAGGACCTGGGCCGCAATGTCTGGAGCGTGATGCATAAGAATTCGATCCATGAGGCCGACAGCAGCGTCTCGTGGGTGATGGCCGATCTGGGCAGCCGCCTGACGTTCTCCAATATTGGCTCGAATCTGATCGGCAATGGCAGCGCCGCCGAGCTGGTGGGCGTCTTCTTCAGCGACCAGGATCAGCGCTTTGTCATTAAGAGCCTCTCGAATCATGTGGGCCTCTCGACCAATGCTGAGACCCTGGTGCATGGGGCGCTGACCGATGAGTCGCGGGTGGAGTTCGATGGGATGATCCGCGTGCAGCCGGGCGCCCAGCAGACGGCTTCCTTCTTGTCGGAGCATAATCTGCTGCTGAGCAAGCATTGCCGCGCGGAGGCCATTCCTGGCCTGGAGATTGGGGCCAACGAGGTGAGCGCGAGCCACGGCGCAACAACTGGCCAGGTCGATGAGGAGCAGCTCTTCTACTTGATGGCTCGTGGCCTCCCCAAAGATGAGGCCGAGCGCATCATCGTCCAGGGCTTCTTTGAGCCGGTCCTGCAGCGTATTACGCTCGATAGCCTGCGCACGCGCCTGCGCCGCAATATTGTGCGCCGCATGCGGGGCGGCCACGAGTCAGAGGCCGACTGGATCGAGGCTCAAGAGCGCTGGGAGATCGAGGGCGTCGATGAGGGCGCGGTGAGCTTCGATCGCCCTTCGGAAGAGGAGGAGATCCGTCTGCTGCCAGAGTAGGCACGGGCAAGCAGAGGCTCCCCCTGCCCCGTCTGGCCAGGGAGGGAGGATGCGAGCCTTGCTCGCTCGCGGCTCCTCCTCTCTTTCTTTGCTTTCTGACTGGCTTTTGGCTGCTGTTGCGCTCGCCTGGCAGGCAAAGAAGGGGACTGGGGCATCCCTCTTCTGCCTCCTTTCCTTCCTGCCTGCCTGCCTGCCTTGGGCCGCACGGGAGAGGCGGCCCCGCCCGCCGAGCTGGCGAGCGCATTGTTGTAGAGAGAAAGAGATCAGGGAATATCATGCAGGACGTTGTTGAGGTGCGCCGCGAGCCACGCAGTGTGGAGGAGATCCGACGCGATTTCCCGATCCTGTCGCGGCGGGTCCATGACAAGCCGCTGGTGTATCTGGATAGCGCGGCCAGTTCGCAGAAGCCACTGGCGGTCATTGAGGCCATGAATGCCTACTATCGCAGCTCCCATGCCAATGTGCATCGTGGCGTCTATGAGATCAGTGAGGAGGCCACAGAGGCCCAGGAGCGTGCGCGGACAAAGGTGGCGCGCTTTATCAACGCGCGCCAGAGCAGACAGGTCATTTTTACGCGCAATACGACCGAGAGCATTAATCTGGTGGCCTATAGCTGGGGCGGGGCGAATGTGAAGGCCGGCGATCTGATTGTGCTGACCACCATGGAGCATCACAGTAATCTGGTCCCCTGGCAGCTATTGGCCCAGCGTAGCGGGGCGCGGCTCGAGTTTGTGCCGTTGACGCCCGAAGGGCTGCTGCAGCTGGATGTCTATGCCCGCCTGCTGGAGCAGGGGCCGAAGCTGGTGGCCGTTACTCAGATGTCTAATGTGCTCGGGACAATTAATCCCGTGAAGGAGATGGTCGCTCAGGCCCATGCTGCTGGGGCTGTGGTCCTGGTGGATGCCGCCCAGAGTGCTCCTCATTTGCCGCTGGATGTCCAGGAGCTGGATGCTGATTTTGTCTGCTTTAGCGGCCATAAGATGCTGGGTCCAACCGGGATTGGGGTGCTCTATGGCAAGCGCGAGCTGCTGGAGGCCATGCCGCCTTTCCTGGGTGGTGGCGATATGATCCGCAGTGTCAGTCTGCGCTCCTCGACCTGGAACGATCTGCCCTGGAAGTTTGAGGCGGGTACACCGGCCATCGCCGAGGCCGTGGGTCTGGGAGCAGCTGTCGATTATTTGAGCGCGCTTGGCATGGAGTGGGTTCGCCAGCATGAGCAAGCGATTACGGCCTACGCGCTGGAGCGTTTGCAGACAGTTCCTCAGTTGCGCATCTATGGACCAACCACTGTGGAGCAGCGCGGCGGGGTGGTTTCTTTTTCGCTGGCTGATATCCATCCCCACGACCTGGCTTCGATCCTCGATCAGGAGTTCGGCGTGGCTATTCGCGCTGGCCATCACTGCGCACAGCCTCTGATGGAGCATCTGGGTCTGGTGGCCACGGCCCGCGCCAGCTTCTATGTTTATACGCTGCCAGAAGAGATCGATGTGCTGGTCCAGGGACTGCGGCGGGCGCTGGAGATTTTTCAGCTCTAGGTCTATACTATAATAATCCCGTGCCTGGCCGCTTTACGCTGCCTGCCTGCAAGCATGCATGCTTGCTTGCTTGCAATACTGCTGCTGCTCACTGGCTGGCCGCGCCCGCGCCGGGCCGTGGTGCACAGGAACCGGGTAAGGCGAGCTGGACCGAGATAGGCGGGGGATGGGGGGATGGCGGCAGGAAATGTCAGTCTGCCTTGTCTTGTCTTGTCTTGCCTTGCCGCCTGGTTGATCCTTACCTGGAGGCAGCGCGATGTCGATGGATTATCGTGAGTATATTCTGGATCATTATCGCGATCCGCGCAACTATGGGCGGCTGGAGAATCCGACGGTGCACGTGGAGGATTCCAATCCGCTCTGTGGCGATCAGGTGAGCATGGATCTCCTGGTCGAAGGCGATCGCGTGACGGCTGTGCGCTTTCAGGGCCGGGGCTGCGCGATCAGCCAGGCGGCCACCTCTATGCTCACGGAGATGGTGCAGGGCAAGAACGTGGAGGAGGTGGTGCGCCTGGGCAAAGATGATATTCTGGAGGCGCTGGGTATTCCCATCAGTCCTGCGCGGATGAAGTGCGCCTTCTTAGGGCTGCGCGTCCTTCATAAAAGCCTGGTCCTGGCTGGTCTGGAGCGTCCAGAGCTTGCCGAAGAGGGCGAGGATGAGCTGTAGGCTGTAGGCCCGGCTCATGGGGTCTGGCGAGGCTGCGGCTCTGTGAAGCGACGGAAAGGAGCTGCCTGAACGATGCGCCTGGAAGGAAAAGTTACGGTGATTACCGGCGTGAGCCACCCGGGTCAGATGGGGTTTGCCCTGGCCGGCTTTTTTGCTGAGGAGGGGGCGACGCTGGTGATCGCTTCGCGCAGTGCGGAACGTGTGGCGGCTCGGGCTGCCGAGCTGCAGGGACGTGGCGCCAGGGTCAAGGGGGTGGCTGTGGATCTGACCAGCGAGCAGGGGGCACAGCAGCTGGTTGCGGAGGCACTGGCCTGGCAGGGTCGCATCGATGTGCTGGTCAATCTGGCTGGTGGGCTGACGAAGTATGCTCCCCCTCACGAGTATGCGCTGCAGGACTGGGAGAGGGAGCTGAATAATAACCTGCGCACGGCCTTTCTTTGCACGCGCGCGGTCTGGCCGGTGATGCTGGGCCAGGGCGGCGGCAAGATTATCAACTTTAGTCGAGCCTACAGCATTCAGAACGCCGGGGCGCAGACGCTGGCCTACAACTGTGCCAAGGCGGGGGTGGATGCCCTGACCCGCACCTTTGCTCAGGCAGGCAAGGCGGTTGGGATCTCTGTCAACGCCATTGCCCCCGGCTTGATTGCCACGCAGTCCAATCTCGACGAATTGCATCCCTCCCCCGAGGAGCTGCGCGCCCGGTGGGTCAGTCCCCGTGAGATTGCCGAGGTGGCTATCTTTCTGGCCACCGCCGCCAGCGATGGCGTCACAGGGGCCATTATTCCTGTCCAGGGGCGCGGCATCTGAATGGTAGGGGGGAAGGCTGCGACGAGCTGAGCACGAGCAGACCAACGCTTGCGAGGGGATGATGCGCCATGAGTGAGTTTGTGGCCGTTGCGCGCTGGGATGAGCTGGGTGAAGGGGAGCTGTTGGGAGTCGAGGTTGAGGGTGAACCGATCTGCCTGGCCAAGCTCGACGGCGCGGTCTATGCCTGTAATGGAGAGTGTACCCACGTTGGTGGACGCCTTTACGAGGGAGAGCTGGAGGATGGCGTGCTCACCTGTCCCGTCCACGGAGCCCAGTTCGATCTCCGTACTGGCAAGGTCCTGCGTGGTCCTGCCCGTCAGGATCTGGTGCTCTATCCTGTGCGTGTTGAGGACGGCCTGATTAAGGTGGCTCTTCCTCCCGAGTGAGCTGCTGCCTCACTCACTCAAGAGCCACGGCCAGGCGCCTCGGACTCTCTGGCCAGGTTTCTCACTGGCTTGTGGGCTGAGCTGCTGATTCTGCATGGGAATCCTCTTGCACAGTCACTGAAGACCCCCTACAATAGCCGCGTGAAACCTTCACTCAAGGACGAAGCCTAATTTTCGCTGCGGATGGAGAAACGCTGTTATGGTAGGCAGGTCACATCTTCTGATTGGCCTCACGGCTGGTGTTGTTCTGGATAGTCTTGTTCACCTGAGTGGTCCCCCGATCACCCTGGCGCCCAGTGTTCCACTCAAGCTCGTTGTGGCGAAGGCGATCTACTATGTAGCCGTCGGTTTTGGCGCGTTGCTGCCCGACATCGATAACGCCCATAGCACGCTTGGGCGCAGATTCGGCTGGATCAGCCGCGAGATCCAGCATATAGCGGGCCATCGTACCCTCTTTCACAGCCTTCTCGGCCTGTTACTTGGCTCGCTGCTGGCACTGGGGGCGCAGCAACTGGTCCTCTCCCTGTTGGCAATGCGCGGCCTGAGCGCACCGGCGAGCCTCATGAATGCGACCCATATGATCTTCTTCGCCGTACTCTTTGGCTGCGTTGTCCACATTCTCTGCGATGCCCTCACGGAGGGCGGAGTACCTTTGTTCTGGCCCAACCCGAAGCGCTTTGGCTTCCCTCCCAATCCAGACTGGCGCTTCCGCACAGGTACGTGGCCAGAGTATGTCATTGTCTGGTCCTTTATCATCCTGGTGGGTATCGGCATCTGGCAGAATGTCATTTATATATAAGGGGACCGATGGAGGAGTGCGAGGTCAGGCGGGCGAGGGGGTAGGTGGGTAGAAGGGGGCCAGAAGACTAGAGAGCATTCGAAGAGAAAAGAGTAGCTCAGAGCGATGGGGGCCATGAAAGTATTCAATCTGCGGGTCCAAATGTGGCTGGCCTGGGGCCTGGTTGTGCTGGCGACGCTGGTGTATTTCCTGGAGATGGGTCATCAGGCCGTGCTCCGCTATGATACGTTCAAGGCGACGGCCTTCGATCTGGGGAACTACGATCAGGCCATCTGGAATACCTTACATGGCCGGCCCTTCCAGTTTACGAACCAGGCGATCGACTGGTATGGTCCCCCTACCCGCCTGGGGGTGCATTTTGAACCCATCCTGTTACCGCTCTCTCTCCTTTATCTGATTCGCTCCGACCCGCGTACCCTGCTGGTATTTCAGACACTGGTACTGGCGTTGGGAGCCTTCCCTGTCTTCCTGCTGGCCCGCTACTATCTACCGCGCTGGCCGCTGTTGGCGGCTCTCTGCGTGGTGGCCTATCTGCTGGCGCCGGCCTTGCTGGGTCTCAACATCTTCGATTTCCATGCTGTGAGCCTGGCCACGCCGCTGCTGCTCTACGCTTTGCTGGCCCTCACCTATCGCCGCTATGTGCTCCTGGTCGTCTGCTGTTTCCTGGCGGCCTCTTGTAAAGAGGATGTGCCGCTGGCAATCGGTCTGCTGGGCCTCGTGATGATCTGGCGCTATCGTCTGCCGCGCCTGGGCCTGGCGCTTTTCATTGGCGGCTTCCTGTGGTCGGCCCTGGCCTTTGGGGTGATCATTCCCCACTTTTTCCCGGGCCAGCAGGCCAACAACTTCTGGTACCGCTACGAAACGCTTGGCAGCTCGCCCGGCGCCGCCATTTTCAATTTGCTGCTCCATCCCTGGCTGCTCTTCACCACTTTCCTGACGGTGGAGCGCTTCTACTATCTGGCCAGCCTCATCAGGAACACGGGCTTTTTCGCTCTCCTCGCTCCTGAATGGCTGATTCCGACCCTGCCAAGCCTGGCGGTTAATATTCTGAATACGAACCCGGCTCTCTATAGCGGCGTCTACCACTACAATGCCACGATCATTCCGTTCGCGGTGATTGCGGGGATCATCGGCCTGCGGCGCTTCCTGGCCCTCTGGGCAGACTGGCGCGGGGAGCCGCTTCCCCCGCTAGAGCTGATGGTGCCGGAGCGGAGAGGAGAGGGGAGGCAGGGCGGGGCGTCCGAGAATGAGGGCAAGGGAACAATGGGCGGCGGGGGACGATCGTGGCCGGCCTGGTTGGCAAAGTCTTTGCCGATAGAGCGCGCTCAAGCGCTACGAAGCAGGGGACAAGATGAGTATCTGCGCCTGCGGAAGCTGGCTCTGCGCCTGCTCCAGCCGGCCTGGTGGGGCAGGCACTGGCAGCGCTTCTGCGCGCGGATGATCCCACTGGCCCGGCAGATCAATCTGACGCGCCTGCAGTGGTATGTCATGCTCTGGATCTTGGTGCTCATCGGCGTCAATTATGTTGCCGAGGCGCCGGTGCTCAATAGTTTCTGGGCCGATCATGAGCCAGGGCCGCGTGAGCAGCACATCGAGCAGCTGCTGGCGATGATTCCTCCAGATGCTTCGGTCTCGGCAGGAGATAATCTCAATCCACATCTCAGCGAAAGGCAGCGATTGGCGGTTTTTCCTTCTTTTACCGGCACCATCGATGGCAAGCAGTATACGGTGGACTACATCATTGTCGACCTCAACGCGGTCTTTCCCGAGGATCGGGCCAGTACGATCGAGATTCTCAATCGCCTGACGGCCTCCGGGCAATTTCGTCTTATTGCGCGGGCCGAGGGGGTCGTTTTACTCAAACGCAATAGTTCATAGTAGGCCATAGTATGTTATAATCCTTGCAGGTGAGACTCTCTGCTTTATTCGCTCCTGTGGACAGTTGATGAACAGAGGAGAGGTGCTATGCACGGGGACCCATTTTACAGTGATCCGACCAGTGCCGAACCTGGCAGAGTGCCGCCACCAGGCGCATTACCTCCGATGGAGGAATTGCAGCCGAAGCAGGCGCCTCCGCCGCATTACGAGCCGGTGGCAGCTCCAGCTCCGGCGGCGCCCTCGCTGCCGGTGGCTGAGCTGGAGATGGTCAACCGTGAGAATGAGGCTCGCACGCTGGTCTTTGCGATCGGCAAGTTTAAAGACTTTCTGTGGTGGTTTCTTGCAGTGTTGGAGGTGGCTTTGCTGCTCCGCTTTATCTTCCGCCTCATTGCTGCTGACCCCGGCAATGCCTTTGCTGGCCTGCTCTACGCCCTGACTGGGATTATCCTGTTGCCTTTCAATGGTATTGTTAAGACCCCATCGCTGCATAACTGGGCCTTTGAATGGCCGACGCTGATCGCGATGGCCGTCTACGCCCTGATCTTCCTGGCCATTACGAGCTTCCTGCGCCTGCTGATCTCGACCCCGAAGGAGCCAGCGGAGTAATGGAGGGCCTGGCCCCTGTCTCCCCGGCGCTGGCCTGTAGCGAAGCAATTGCAGGGGCCATCGCCGGTGCGGTGCAGCGTGGAGAGGTACACAGCGTTTTCTCTGCCGCAGCTAATCTGCTCTTCCCGTCTGAGTTCGTGCTGTCACTGAATGCACAGGATGGCCCGGCTGTGCCAAATGGTATCCGTTTGAGAGCTGCGCGGGGGGCCTTTCCTTTCTGCGCCTTGCGGCCCGGTATGCCGGTGCTGCTGGGGGCCGGGCGCCTGTATATACCAGATCTTCATTGGTCGGTTGACCTGCAAAGCTGCCCACGCTGGCGGACGCAGCTCAGGCGCCCGCCGCATCTTGAGCCAACTGTACTGGTGCGGAACCGGGAGCGCCTGCGCAGGCTGCTCCTGGCGCCTGAACTGCTGAGGGTGCGCCAGGAGGAGGGTCATCCCTTGCTGGCAGCTATGAGCGCGGCACTCCGCGGCGAGCGCTGGCTGCCAGAGGAGCCAAAGGCGCTGGCTGAGCTGCTGGCCGGACGCGGGCCGGGCCTTACTCCCTCGGGCGATGACCTGCTGGCCGGTTGGCTGGCCGCTGGCTGGTGGCTCCGTGGTGCTGAGCCAGGCTTCCTGGCGACCTGCGCGCAGCTGCTGGCGCTGGCTGGATCGCGGACGCACCTGCTGAGTCGAACCTGGCTCTCGTGGGCCGCGCGTGGCTGCTTTGCTCTGCCGCTGCTCCAGCTGCTGGAGAGTCTCGCCGAGGAGCATGAGGAGCGCCTGCTTGCACAAGCGCAGGCTGTGCTTGCCCTGGGGGCCAGTTCGGGTTATGATCTCTTATGCGGCCTGGTCTTGGGCCTGACCTCTCCGTCGCTTCAGCCCTGGCCAGGATCGGGCGGCGTTGGCTGCGCGCGTGGCGGCTGCTGAGCCTGCTTTACACCTGCTGTTGCCTGGTCTTATTCTGCCGACTTGTTTTCTCCAAGCACGTAGCACCATTATTTCTCGATAAAATCTGAGCGGGTTCTTTTTAAGTCATCCATAGTTTACATCGAGGCAGGCTTGTGCTATACTGGGCGCAGGCAGGCCGGAGGTACTATGAACAAGCTCAGTGTTTTCACAGGTAACGCCAATCCCGTGCTGGCTGCTGCCATCTGCCGTCACCTGGGGATCGAGCTGGGAAAGGCCGAGGTCTTCCAATTCAGCAACGAAAACATTTTTGTGAAAATCAACGAAAACGTGCGTGGCCACGACGTTTTCGTCATTCAGCCTTTCAGCTCGCCGGTCAATCGCTCGATCATGGAGTTACTGATCATGATCGATGCTCTCAAGCGGGCCTCGGCGCAGCGCATTACAGCGGTCATTCCCTACTATGCCTATGGTCGCACCGATAAGAAGGATCAGCCGCGGGTCCCTATTACGGCCAGGCTCCTGGCTGATTGCATCACGGTGGCCGGGGCCCATCGCGTCTTGACCATGGATCTGCATGCTGGTCAGATCCAGGGGTTCTTCAATATCCCAGTCGATGAGCTGACGGCCCAGACCCTGCAGGCGCGCTATTTCCGGGCCAAGGGACTGGAGAACTTTACCGTGGTCTCTGCCGATGAAGGGTTCGCCAAGAAGGCCCGCCAACTGGCAGACCGCCTGAATGCGCCGCTGGCCATCGTCGAGAAGCGCCGTTTAGGCAATGACGGGGTGACAGAGGCCAAGAATGTGATCGGCAACGTGGAGGGGCGCCATGCCCTGATCGTCGATGAGGAGATCGATACAGCCAGCTCGATCACGCAGGCGGTGCGCGTCGTGCGTGAGCATGGCGCGCGCGAGGTCTATTGCTGTGCCTCACATGGCGTCTTCTCGGGGCCGGCGATCGAACGGCTGCGTGAGGCCGAGATTAAAGAGATCGTGGTGACGGATACAATCCCTCTGCCGGAGGAGAAACGTTTGCCCAATATGACGATTCTGTCGGTGGCGGAGCTGTTCGCTGGGGCGATCAGTCGTATCCATGAGAATCGCTCGGTGACGGAGCTGTTCCAGTAGAGGAAAAGAGGGAAGAGGCTGGACTAACAGCCTTCTTGCTTCTCGTAAAGCTGGCGCTGGCGTGTCGACGGAGTGACAAGAGAGCTGTCTCTCGCTCAGGCGGGCGGGCGCTGGTGGACGGCCTCCCCTGTAGCTGAGGCAGCAGGGTTGCAGGGGAGCGCTGTCGTAGTGGATATGAAGCTGGTATCTCTCATCTCTTGGGGAGCCCCTCCTCTTGCCAGCTGAGGAGAAGAGCAGACGCGAGCGGTTCGCTGCTGTTGCCAACCTCTCTCTGCCTCAAGCTGAAAAAAAGAAAAGATAGACCATGAGAGGCCTATCTTCTTTTTTTGGTCTTTTCGACCTACCTGCTCGTCTCTAGCGAGCGCCTCTACTCTCAGCGTGAACTGGTAGCGGCGGTAGGACTCGAACCTACGACCCAGGGCTTATGAGTCCCCTGCTCTACCGACTGAGCTACGCCGCCATTGAAGGGACTGGCCACAGGCAGCGCTGCTGTTGAGTGACAGCTGCTCCTGGGGGAGCCTTGACCTTGCCGGAGGCTTTTGCTCCGGCTGGCAGAGCTGCCTTGCTAGTGATTTCGACTTTATCTTACCACATCCTGTCAAGAGGGAGGGGGCCATCTGTGGGGGAAAATGCAGCCGAGCGAGGTTGCTTGAGGGGGATGGTTGGGGGAGATGGATGAGAAAAAGCCTCACTCGCAGAGACGAGTGAGGCGAACTAGACGTTGTCGCTAGAGCGTGCCTTAACGGAGGCAAGAGAAGAAATTGCGGGGGCAGGATTCGAACCTGCGACCTTTGGGTTATGAGCCCAACGAGCTACCGCTGCTCCACCCCGCGTCATTGATAAGTAACGAAAAAGGCACAGTGCTGAATAGTACTGAAATTCAACCTGCCAGCGTATCTAGCGAGCCTGCACCTCATAAGGAAGAGAGACAGGGGAGACGCTGACTGGATTGCGGGGGCAGGATTCGAACCTGCGACCTTTGGGTTATGAGCCCAACGAGCTACCGCTGCTCCACCCCGCGTCGGCGTTTTCATGATACTACAAGGTTGCAAAGATGTCAAGGGGGTCACCTGGCTACTGGTAGCAGCCTGCTGCGAAACAGTTTTGAGGTGGGCTGAGCAGCATCGTCTATAAGAGTGGTATGAAGATCGTGAGATCGAAGATGCTCATAGACAAAGGCGGCGTCGCAGCGAGCCAGCTATGGCAGCACATTCAGAGGGATGTGCTCCAGGCTATTACTTCAATTCAGTGGCCTCCAGGCTCTGGGGCTTTCATACTCTACGATGAGCCGGGGAAGCGGCGAGGAGAGGGTAGCAATTTCCCTCTCTGGGAAGCTCTTGCTACTTTTGTAGCGAGGGGTGTGCTCTGGGTAGTTGCCATTGAGCAAGATGCGGTAAGCAAGTCAGTGCCGCGCATCGAGAAAGGAACCGATGGCAGAGCACTTATGTAAGCTCTGCCCTGGCATTTCCATAGGCGTGAGGGATGGCTCCCTGTTCCCATTCGATGGGAACGCGCGCGACCTTGCCGCTTGGCTGATAGAGTTCACGCCCCAATGGCCTGAGCGGCAGGCGCCCCTCGAAAAAAGCTCGGATGCGCTCGCGCGTGATCTTGATGTAGGCTTCCTCCTTGTCGCACCCTGCTACACGCCGACCGTGCTTGATCCCTGCAATGAGAGACGAACCAGCGCCGCAGTAGGGATCAAGCACCCATTCATCTTCATTCGTGAGTGCTAACACACAGCGCTCGGCTAACTCTACAGGGTACTGGCATGGATGGCTCGTCTTCTCGGGATGCGCCGCTTTCACATTGGGGATATACCAGACCTCCTCTTCCCAATCCTGGGCCACCACTTCCCAGAAATCTGAGGGATTTTTCCCTAGAGGGTTCCCCGACGGCGCCCCCTTATGGGGTCCCTTGTAATGCCGCTTGCCGGGATACTTGGCTGGAACACGCACGGGATCTAGATGAAATGTATAGTGATCTCCTCTGGTAAACCACAGAATCGTTTCGTAGCGCCCAGAAAAACGACGAGACATGTGCATTCCATGACTATAACGCCATATTATTCTGTTCCTTAGATTCAAGCCTTTTTTTCTTAAAGATGTCATAATAGAAGATATCTAGAGGAAATACCTCACCAGCTTCAACAAAGTTCCCGACCTGCCAGCAGATACTGCCCTCTGGACTGGTCACCCGAACGATTTCATCGATGACGGCTTCTTGCTCTTGCAAGTATGCCAGGACATCTTTGCGCGTCTCATACTCCTTGCCCAGGTTGTAAGGTGGAGAAGTAATGACCAAGGCAATGCTTTCTGAGGGCAGCGTCTTCAGGAAGTCCAGAGCGTCGCCTAGATGAACGACGATCCGCTGCTGGCTGTCGAAGTGCTCAACGCAATCAGGAGCCGACGACTCCCCGAACCAAGATAATTGATGAGTTTCCATAGCGGTGGTAGGCTGCTCCTCCCTCGTCTTTTCTCATCTATGATACCTTGCAGGGCGAGGTTGGGCATAGGCCTCGCTGTGTAGCTGACAGAAACTCTTTGTCGCTTACTCCGATCCTGGCGCTCGGCGGGCAGAGATCCTGGCTCGCG
The DNA here is from genome assembly GCF_001748285.1 of Thermogemmatispora onikobensis. Taxonomy (NCBI): domain Bacteria; kingdom Bacillati; phylum Chloroflexota; class Ktedonobacteria; order Thermogemmatisporales; family Thermogemmatisporaceae; genus Thermogemmatispora; species Thermogemmatispora onikobensis. The sequence goes on from NZ_BDGT01000013.1 coordinate 49,612, forward strand.
CTCTCTCTTGCTGCCTGGCTGCGGGACGGGCCAATCGAGGGTTTCATAGCCCTCTGGGGAAACTATGGGAGAGGCGTGGGTCTTTGTCAAGACCTCGTGCCGTGCTGCAGCCAAAAGAAGGAGGCACCGGGCAGGTCGATGAAGGACCTATCCGGTGTCTCTTTATTAGAAGAAAAGGCTTCACGTTGTCAGCAGAGAAGATGCGTGGAGCGGGGGCCCGTGGAGCGTCTACCCTCTCGCCGTGCCGCTCTCACGTGCATTGGACAGGGCGCTAGCTCCGACGAGCACTGCTGCTCTAGCTTCAGCTCGGTGGGCGGTTCTTGCCTCCTTTCCTTAAGGGAAATGCCTGGTGTCGCTGAGGGAGATCGGAGGGGAAAGATCCCTGCTCCTCCGATCTCCCTCAGATCATCCCAGCCTAGACGACGCTACAGGTCGCTCCATTGAGCGTGAACGAAGTCGGCGCGGGATTGCTACCATTCCAGGTAGCCAGGAAGCCTGGTGAAGCGCCCAGAGTAGCGCCCGCCGGGATCTGGGCGTTGTAGGAGGCGTTGGTGATCGTCACCTGCGCCCCTTGCTGCGTGTAGCTCCCATTCCAGAGCTGGGTGATCTGCTGACCAGCCGTGAAGCTGAAACGCAGGGTCCAGCCGTTGATGGGGCTGCTACCCGTGTTCGTGATGGTGATGCTGCCCTGGAAGCCACCCGGCCACTGGCTCACGACGCTATAGTGCACCTGGCAGGAAGCGCCAGGGGTCGGGGTGCTGGTTGGGGCCGGCGTAGGCGATGGAGTTGGCGACGGCGTCGCCGTTGGGCTGGGGGACGGAGCCGGGGTCGGGGTGCTGGTTGGGGCCGGCGTGGGAGTCGGTGTAACGCCTCCGGTGCCAGCGGGGATAACGTAGGTCACCAGCGAGCGAGCCGGCACGGTCGCGCTGAAGGAGCCACCGCTCACCGAGAGCGTCGCCTGGGCCGCCGTGTTATTGGTGTTATTCGTCAGATAAGGGGTCACCGTGGCCCCGTTCGCCACAGAGGTGTTCTGCAGTGAGAAGGTCGTCGCCGTATTACTGCTCGCCAGATTGATGACCACGATGGCCAGCGTGCCATTCGTATTGCGGTAAGCCGAGACCAGCAGATTGCTATCGGAGCTGCTGGCGCCGATGCGCACCGCTCCGGGTCGGACGAAGCGGCTGTAGTTGGCGAAGGCCCATAGGCGCTTCGATGGCGTGATGGTCGAGCCGTTCAACTGGATCAGGCCCTGGTTGTCGGTCGAGACCGAGGTGCTGGCCACGCCCCACCAGTAGAGGAAGGCGCTCAGATTAGCCGAGGTCAGTCCGACATGGATATGCTGGGCCCAGGTCAGGCCGGAGGCGTCGCTGCCATCGTCCCAGGCGGCATCAAAGCTATCGAAGGTCGACCACTCGGTCTCCCAGACTGGCTTGCCATTGGAGTTGAGTGCCGAAGTTGGGGCGGCGGTATAGCCGTGGCTGGAGATCACCTTGACATAGGAATTGGCGGTTGCATCGTTGACGATGGCGCTGGTGTAGCCTGGGGCCAGGTCCCAGCCCTCAGCATCGCAGCAAACGATCTGTGCCGACACACCCGCATTGGCCAGGGTCGGCCCCAGAATCTTGGCGAAGTCGGCGGTCTGCGTGGGGTTCATGACCATGCTGGAGTAGGAGGTGGTCAGATTCGGCTCGTTGACAAAGCCTATGTTGGTGATGGTCACGCCCGCCGCCTGATAATCCTTAATGTACTGCACCAGATAGTTGGCATAAGCCTGGCGCCAGTCGCCCGAGCTGCAGGTCGCGCCAGGAGCACCGCAGAGGGTGCCGCCGTTGCTCTCGGAACCGTTGGTCTTCATGAAACCGGGAGCGCTCCAGGCGTCAGCGTAGATGCGCGTCACGCCGTAGTTCTGAATCACCTGCTGAGTCAGAGGCAGCTGCCCCCAGTCGGTCCCAATCGGCACATATTGCGGCGTGGCCGTCGGGCTGCCCGGGCTGTTTGGCTCAATTGTGTGACTGCTGTCCGAGGGGATCAGGTTGCGCAGAATGGTCAGCCCGGCGCCGGTCGTCGGACTGAACAGCAAGTCCAACATCTGTCTCTCAAGTGTGGAGCCTGCGTTGATCATGGCCTGGGCCTGCCCGAAGGCTTCGGAGGCCCCAAAGCCATCGATGGTCTGGTAGGTCGTCGCACCATTAATGGTGACGCTTGATGCCGCGTAGGCCGGGTGCGCCTGGACAACGATACTGAGCGCCAGGGCGCCGATCAGCGCCAGGAGCGCCAGCCCGGCGCTGAGAGTTTTGAGCTGTTTCCTGAGCATCGTCTGTCTTCCTTTCTCCAGAGGACTCTCCTTGTTGTTTGGTCAGTCAGATGTCAGTCAGATGTGTTGGTCTGAAGAGGTAGATTTATGTGAGCGGACCCCGGGCTGAGTCGGGGGGCCTGGCCACCATCGCTGCGTGCGTTGCGCTGGAGACCAGCACCTGACCCAGCCCAGTGCCCGTCACGGGCAAGTCCGGTATTGCTCCAAGGTCCTCCACCGTCCGGCTCGACCTATCCCGTGGCTAGACGGTGTTGCAGGTCACGCCGTTGAGGGTGAAGACCGTCGGATCACTGTGGTTGCTGGTCCAGGTGCCATTGAAGCCGATAGAGACCGAGCTACCGGCGGCAATGACGTCGTTGTAGCCCACATCACGGGCCGTGACCTGCTGGCCCTGCTGGCTCCAGGTGGCGCTCCAGCCCGCCGTAATCTGCTGGTCCCCAGGGAAGGTAAAGACCAGGGTCCAGCCGACAATGGCTGCGTTGCTGATGTTAGTGATCGTGATGTTGGCCGTCATGCCACCCGTCCAGTAGCTGGCGCTATAGTGGACCGCGCAGTAATGGCCGGGCAGCGGTGTGGGCGTTGGCGTCGGAGTGACGCCGTTGGCGAGGTCCGTCAGGTGGTTCAGCAAACCCTGCCCGTAAGGCGTCGGTGTGCCGTTGTAGTCGCTGATGAGCGACGGGAAGCTCCAACAGTTGTAGGTGTCCCAGGCCCAGGCCAGATAGCCGATGTTGTTCTGGTCCAGCCATGTCATGGCTGTATCGATGAAGCCGTGAGCACAGTCGTTCTCGCCGATCTCCCCGGCGATCACCGGCACCTGGGCTGACACGGGCGCCACCGTCAAAATCCAGCAATTGACGTAGTTACATGTATTGAAATTGTAGAGATGGAAGGAGGCAGCCAGGTTATTCAAGGGATCGCTGGGCTTATGAGAGAGCCAGCCTGATAGATCGTTGGCGTAGGCCAGGCCGCCGAGCATGATCACATTGGTGGCCCCGGAGGCGCGCACGGTGTTCACCAGGGTTTGCATGCCGGCCACAGCGAAGGGGACGTCAGGGCAGGGGCTGGCGTTGGCCGCCGTGCTCCCGTTGAGCCAGCAATCCCAACTTGTGGTAAACGGCTCGTTGTAGAGATCGAAGATTACCGATGAATTGTTCTTGAAGGTATTGGCCACCGAGGTCCAGAAGGTTGGCGCGTGGTCCAGGTCAGGCATCGCGAGCTGCTTGTTAGCCTGCTGGGTGCCGGGGGCGCTCCAGTGCAGGTCGAGGATCGTGATCAGGTTATTGGTGGTCAGCAGGTTGACATAGTCGACGATGGCCTGCCGGTACTGAGCCGCGGTGTACTGAGCGGCGGGATAGCCATTGATCCCGAGCCAGCAGTCCTCATTGAGCGGGAGGCGCACGGCGTTGATGTGCCAGCTCATCATGGCGGCCACGGAAGCGGCATCGCTCGGCCCGTCGAAGACGGTGGTGTCGCCGGCGGCGTCGCACATATACTCGGTACCCGAGCGATCCACTCCCAGCGGGCGAACCGGCTGACCGGAGCCATTGAGGAGCTGGTTGCCCGAGACGTGCAGGCCGCTATAGGAGGTTGCGGCCTGGGCGCGCTGCGCCTGACGGGGCGCATACCAGATCAGGCCCGCCAGTGTCAGGGCCAGCAAGGCCAGGAGCGCTGGCAGACTGCAGGACAGGGCTTTCTTCACGAGCGTTCCCTCCTCATGTGTTGCGGCTATCTCATCCCTGAGAGCAGGCCCTCTCAGTTCCTGCTGCCCTGGTATACTTGATTGTCAGACTGCCTCTCTTGCTTCCCCCTTTGGGATGGGGAGCCGCCGCTGCGGTTATGACTTTGGAGGCTCCTGCCCAAAAACCAGCGTGCCGTTGCGGTAGACCGGTATATACTGAGTGACTGCCCTGGTCGAGGTCAGACCCTGACGACTCCAGTCGTTCGACGAGTCCCAGTGATACTTGTAGTCGCTGCCGATGGCCACGATCAGGGCGAATTCGAGATCGCGCGTGTACCAGAGTGGGTAGGCCGACCAGTCGAATTCGTAGTAGTAGACCGTGGTGGAATTGCCCCAGGCGTAGGGGCCGTGCACGGCGACCGGGCCGCCGTTGGGCAGGTACTGGTTCTGGTCGTAGTAGATGGCCACTGAGACCGAGTTGATCGACTGACCGACGGCCTGCAGCTCGCTGATGTTGAAGAAGTAGCGCACCTTGAGGCCGGTGACGAACTGCGGCGGCTGGGTGGTGTCGCTATGAAGCGTCAGGGTGATCTGTGTGCTCTGGTTGCTATCCTGGTTGACCAGCGCTTCGACGAAGAAGGGATTGACCGGCGTTTCGGCAGTCGAGAAATTAGGATTGGGCTGTTGGCCGGAGCCATAGTAGTAGTAGAGGCCCGCCAGGGCTCCCACGAAGGCCGCGCTGTAGTCGACCGCCACCTCATTGTAGACGAAGTCGTTGGTAGCGTCGTCGTGATAGTCGCTGGTGTCAGGTCCTCCGACCAGGCCGCCCCAGAGGGTATGGCGATGATTGGGAGGGTCAGACATGCTGTTGGTAAAGGAGCCGTGGGCCGCACGATGGTGAGGATGTTTGGCCGCGTTAGAGGAAAAGCCCACCATGTAGCAGCGATTCATCGGATTGCTGCCCAGAATATAGTTCATCTGCCCCAAGGCCCAGTCGGAGAAGCGCGAGTCACCAGTGTACTTGCGATAGACCAGGGCGCAGAGCTGGGCGGCGGTGTTGTAGCGGCAGGACCCCCAGGTATTGATGACCATGAAGCCGCCGGGCGTCGGCTTGAGGAAATTCTTGTCGTTGGGGTCCTGATGGGCCACATTGGACCAGTATTCCAGGTTCCAGCGGGCGATGTACCAGTGCTTGGAGTCGTTGGTGATGGGCGCGAGCTTGAGGAACATACCACCCCAAACGGCATCCCAGCAGTGTACCCAGGTATTTTGCCAGTTGTCCTGAGTGCTGTTCATAATGGCCTTGAGGTAGCCAGTATAGTGGCCGCTGGAGTCGGTGGCGATAATATCGTTGAGATAGGACTGCTGGCCGGTAGCGATGTAGAGCCAGATAGCGGCCCAGGCCAGGTCGTCACTGTCGCCGCTGGAGTTGTAGAAGCCTCCGGAGTAGCCAAGACCGCGATTGGCGACGGCGAAGCGATAGAGCGCCTTGGCATAGTCCAGGCATTTGGCGGCGTAGCTGGAGTCGCTGCTCTGGCTATTGAGGTACATGATGGCCAGAGCAGCAGCGGCCTGCCCGCACATGTCGCTGGCCGGCGTCTCGGCGGTGGCGAAGTAGGCCGGGCGCGCCAGGTTCTCTACTTCGGGCGGGGCCCAGACGGTATGATCGATGGAGCCTTCGCCGACCTGGTAACAGAAGGCCACGACGTTGCCGCTGCTATCGCGGAAGGTAGAGCGCAGGAGGTAATCGCAGCCCCAGCGCAGGATGGCCATCATGTGGGCGTCCTGCCCGGCGGCGACGAAAGCCTGGCGGAATTCGTAGAAGCCCCAGCCCAGCGTAGAGATGGCGTACGCTTGAGGCAGGCCAAATTTAACGTGGTCGCCAGCGTCGTGGAAGCCTCCGCTGACATCGACAGTCCCTTTGCCCGCCGGGTCAAGCACCTGCCGATGGGCGGCAATAAAGGAGGCCGACATGTTGGTCCCGATGTTGTTGCTATTCTTGGGCTGTAAGGGAACGGCGGCGTCGGAAAGGTCGCTGTCGCCGCGCCAGGGGAGGAGACCACCGGTAACGCCCGGCCCGGATTTCTGGGCGTCATAGAAGTAGATCGACATCTGTAAGGCTGCGGCCAGGTTGTACTGGGGAGCGGGAGCCGCGCTTGCACCGATGCTGCTTTCAACACCCGCAAGCGCTGCTCCCAGGGAACCTAGCGGCAGCGCTACCAGCAGATTGCGCGACTGCTGCAGTAGTTCGCGCCGCGAGATGCGGGTAGACACGGTCTGACTCCTTTCAAGACGCTCCTGGGTATCATCCTTGACTCACTCGCTCGTGTCTTGTCCTGTATAGTCAGCGCGCTGCCTTCCGCTTGCTAGCTGATCGCTGGCTGATCGCTGGCCGGCTCATATCGGCTCGTGGCGAAGACAGACAGGCGGATCACCAGAATGCGCGCAATCACCAGCGCGCAACCCAACCACCTGGAGGCGAGCGCGCCACATTGGCTGAACGAGGCCCGGCCTGCGCTCCTTGTCTGGCTCCTTCCACTGTCCTCTGCCGGGGAAGGTCGGTGCTCTGCACTGTCTGCCTGAGAGCAGTATAGGCAGCGGGCACGGCAATGGCCAGAGCAGGTAGAAGGCAGATGCCAGTCAGTGAGATGACAGCCTTCCTTGCTCTCCCTGGGAGTACTTTCCTTCCATTGATGAGATTACTGCAATTGCGGTATCTCTGTAGCTGCTGTTCCAGCAAGACTCGACAACATTGACAGCTTCCCCTATCGCTCGGTACAATTAGTAGAGAGCTAATCTTATCTGATCAAAGGGCTTCCACTGTTCGTAAAGTCGTCTGCGTTCACTGGAAGCGGCAGGTAACACGTATAGATGGTTACTCATCCCGACAACACGAGAGATGCATCGCAGGACGCACCTCCAGCTGTTGCTGTCAAGGGATTGAGCTTTCGCTATCGCGCCCTCGATGAAGAGTCGCCCCCATCGAAGAAGACCAGGATAGCTGTCCCTGATTCTTCTGTTGCCGGTGCGGAGGCGGAGCCCTCGTATGCCATTCGAGATATTTCCTTCTCGCTCGCACATGGGGAGCTTTTGCTGATTGCCGGGCCGAGTGGCTGTGGCAAGAGCACGCTGCTCAAGTGTCTTAACGGCCTCATTCCTCATACCTTCCGCGGAGAACTGAGCGGGGAGATCTGGATCGAGGGCCGCTCTGCTGCTGGTATGAGCTTGCGCGAGCGGGCGCGCTACATCGGCACGATGTTGCAGGACCCCGAGAAGCAGATCGTCGGCAGCACCGTTGAGCAGGAGATTGCTTTCGGCCTGGAGAACCTCAACGTGCCGCGGGCCGAGATCCGTCGGCGGGTTGACGCTGTGCTGCGGCGTCTCCATCTGGAATCTTTCCATCAGGAAGCGACCTTTGCCCTTTCGGGCGGGCAACGTCAGCAGGTGGCGGCGGCAGGGGTCCTGGTGATGCAGCCCTCGATTTTCCTCTTCGATGAGCCATTTGCCAACCTGGATGCCCGTGCGATCGATGAGTTGGAAGAGCTGATCAATGGCCTGCGCGCCGAGGGGCGGGCCGTCATTATTGTGGAGCATCGCGTCGAGGAGACCCTCAAGCTGCGCCCTGACAAGGTGCTCCTCATGCGGGACGGGCGGCAGGTCTTTCTAGGTGATGTGCCCTCCTTTCTGGAGGTAGCCGATCCGGAGCAGGTGAAGCTGCCGATCGAGGCGACACTGCGCCGCGCTGCCGAGCCTCGTCAAGTGGTCGAGCGACTGGTGCGCCCAATTGTGACCAGGACTGTGGGGACAGCGGAGGCTCACTCAGCTGAGCCGGTGCTTGTCTTCCAGGATGTCCACTATCGCTATGAGGCCGATGGCGAGGAGATTCTGAATGGCATTTCGTTCAGGGTGCATCGTGGCGAGACGATCGCCCTGCTTGGGCCGAATGGAGCTGGCAAGACCACCCTGGTCAAGCAGGCGCTCGGATTGCTGCGTCCGACGGCGGGGACAGTCTTGCTCTACGGCGAGGATACGCGCAGGCTGAGCGTGGCCCAACTGGCGACGCGCATCGGCTACGTCTTCCAAAGCCCAAGCGCCATGCTCTTCGCTCCTACGGTTCAGAAGGAACTGAGCTTTGGCCCCGAGAATCTGCGCTTCCCGCCCGAGCGGCTCCAGCGCGCTGTTCAGCGGGCTGCCGAGGCCCTGGATGTAGCTCGTTTTGCCGAGCGCCCGCCTCTTTCTCTGAGTTTCGGGCAGCAGAAGCGGGTAAGCATCGCCTCGGTCCTGGCGATGGAGAGCCGTATTCTGCTGCTGGATGAGCCGACGGCGGGTCAAGATTATCGCTCCTATATCTCCTTTATGGAGCATCTGCGAGAGCTTCCTGAACTGGATGCCCTCCTCTTCATTACGCATGATCTCGATCTCGCGCTGCGGTATACCCAGCGCGTTCTTCTCCTCAAGGATGGCCACCTGGTGGCCGATGGAGCACCGCTAGAGGTGCTGGCCGATCAGACCTTGCTGGAAAGCTGTAACTTGCGCCCGACTTCGCTCTTGCGCTATCTGCTGACGGAATGTAGTCGCAGCCTGGCGTGACGGGCGAAGGTGAGTAGAGCTATCTGCTCTTCTCCGCTGGTTTGCTTCTTCCTGTGACTGTCGTCCCTGGTCTGTGTTATTTATCCCAAGGATCTGCGATCATTGCGATCATCCAGAAAGGAGTTCATTGCTTTATGGCTACGACCGAGAGAGAGAACCTGCGTGAGCGCGAGGCCACAAGCCGGGTGTGGGGTATTGGGGTCCGGCACATTGTCTATATGGCCCTCGGCGCGGCGCTCTATGGCATTTTCAGTTACGCTACAAATCTCATCCAACTCCCCAGTGCTGGCAATGTCTCGTTCCGCCCGGCCATCGTCATCCCTCTCTTTTTTGGGGCCGTCTTTGGTCCCTGGGTGGGCCTCTTCTCCGGCGGTGTGGGCAACCTCCTGGGCGACTATATCTCGGGCTATGGAGTCTTCTGGAACTGGGATGTAGGTAATGCCCTGATCGGCTTTATCGCCGGCCTGGTGGTCTACTTTACTTGGGGCGTCTATCGCAATTCGCGCTCCATCGTGCTGGCAGAGGTCTTTGCCGCGCTGGGAATCATCATCGGCATCGGTTTCGCCTCCATTATGGAGATCTGGCTCTCGAAGCTCAGCTTCGCGACTGCTGTTGTCGGCTACTGGCTGCCAGCGGCTCTCTCTGATCTGATCAACGGCCTGATCCTCTTGCCCATTCTGCTGCTGGCTTATCGGGCTGCGATGGCGCGCTTCGGGCGCTGACTGGTCGCTCCGCTCGCCCAGTCCATAGGGTAGCCTCGGACTCCTGTGCCGTCACCTGGCTGGCGCAGCGGAGGCTGAGGGTCTGCGCTTTCCGCTCTGGTCTGATCGGAGAATCGGCTCTGTTCTCGCGAAGATGAGCAACCGAGGAGAAGGGGGAGAGCGGTGGGAGGGCCGACGATAGAGGCTGTCGCTGGTCTCGCTCTCGGCTTCCTGTTGCCGCTCTCCCTTCTCTCTCTTGCTCTGTGGTGTTGGCAGAAGGAAGCATGTGCCATGCTTATAACGCTCCCTTATATCAAGCGCGATACGCCTATTCATCGTCTTGATCCTCGGGTCAAGCTGCTCTTGCTGCTGGCCTATGGCCTGGCCGCGGCTCAGACCTCAAATGTCTGGCTGATTCTGGTCGGCTTTGTGGGATCAGCTTGCTACTATGCGCTGGCACGCCTCAAGTGGTCGGAGACGAGGCGGGCCTGGCTCTTCATTATCTTTCTCAATGTGGTCCTGGTCTTTGGCAACTATTTTCTCTCCGGCGGCGCCATTGTCCAGGGAATCGATCTGAGCCACCAGCATCAATTGTTCTCGCTGCCGTTCCTCGGCTTTCTGAATCATCCTCCCTATGTTGGTCCGAAGCCGCTGGTCTTCAGTGTAGAGAGCATAACGTACATGCTGACGATGGGCCTGCGCAACTTCAGCATTGCCTTCCTGGCGGTGGCGATCCCCTATACGACCAATCCCGGCCAGATTGGCGTGGCTTTCAGGCAGCTGGGTCTGCCGGACCAGTTCGCTTATGCCATCGATCTCTCGTTCCGCTTCCTGCCAACGCTGGCCCGCGATTTCAGTGTGACGCTGGATGCGCAGCGCGCGCGGGGCTTCGAGCTGGATAAGCTGCGCGGCGGTATCTTCGGCAGGATCGCCCGCCTGGCGCCGCTGGTAGTGCCCATTGTGATCGGCTCGGTGGTGGGGGCGGAAGATATTGTCAATGCAATGGAGCTGCGTTGCTTTGGCGTGGGACGACGCACCTGGCTGACGGAGCTGCAGACTCGTCCGCTCGATCGCCTGTTGATGGCTCTAATCGTTGCGCTCTTTGTGCTGGTGACGGCCCTCAACATTCTTGGCAACTTCTATGCCAGTGGTCCGCTGCATATCCTCCATGAGCAGGGCTTGCCGGCTTTTCTCCTGCGCTGAGTTAACGATGAGCGAGGTCGGCGGTCGCTGGAATTTGCTGAGGCCGCCGACCTGCACTGCACTGCAGACCGAATGGCCCAGGCCGTGCCGGGACTCGGCTTCTCTTGCTATGATATAGACGACAGCTTGTTTTTAGGCGAATGAGGTCCCGGATGAGACGTACGTTTCTGACACGCCTGCGGATCAATGGTTCCTATTATGTGCTTGGGGGGCTGCTGTTGCTGCTTGGCGCGCCGCTCTACCAGTGGCTCTGGTTGCTGCCGCAGGGCTACGGCGAGGCCCTGACCGCAGCCAGCCGCGGCCAGTTTGCTGACTATGTTCTCTGGCTTCATCTGCATGTCTGGTCTTTCGCTCTCTACCGCCTGCTTCAGATGGTGGCCTTCGCTCTCACGCTTAGCTTGCCTTTCACGCTCTTTCGCATTATTGTCGCCCAGGAGGTACTGGGACGCGACGAGGAGGAGGCCGGTGCGACAACAGGCGAGGAAGCCTCCCCTGCGGCAGAGGAGGGGGCCGCCGATGGTCCAGGGGCTGCTGTGGCTGCCAGCGACAAGCCGTTGCCGCAGACAGCGGAGGAGCTGCTGGCCGTGCCCTGGCGCGGGAAGGGTTTTGCGGTCATTGCAGCCTGGGCTGGCATGCTGGGTATCCTCTTGCTGGTCTTGGGGAATCTGGCCAGTACGGTCTACCAGGTAGGAGTGGCGCGCACTTTCACGGCTGAGATGGTGCTGACGCCGAGTTTTGCGCTGGTGGCGGGGATCTGCACGCTCGTGAGCACTACGGCTGGCGGGCTGCTGCTGGCGCTGGCAACGCTGCTGTTCGGGTTCATTATTGTGCGTAGTGGCCTGCAGCTCTGGCCGCCGCTCTGGGTGGCTCTGGGCTATGTGGCGATGCTGCTGGCGCTCTTCCTGACGGGTAGTGCCGTGCAGGTGGCTCTGTCGCCGGCCAGTGGCCAGGCATTCTTGACGACGCCGGCTTTCCTGCTCTTCGCCTGCTGGACCCTCTGGCTGGGCCTCATCCTGGTACGACTGCGACCCTCGCCTGCCTCCTAGCGCGGGTGGTCCGGGCCGGGTCGGGCTGCGCCGCGCGAGCCTGGGCCGCAGCCCCTCTCTTCCCCCCTTTCCTCCCAAAAAAGAAAGAAACGGGATATCTGAATCCCCACCACCGCGCCCACAGAGTGGTAGAGCGACTCCCGTCCCCTACAGTATAACCTAAATGCCTCTTGTAACACAAGATATATAGGAGAGATTGGATATAAGGTACCCCTGGTTCTCTGCCCCTCGTGTTGCAAGGAAGAGCTGCACTCACGATGCTCGGCACGGGAACCTGGGGAATCTGTGTGAATAAGGCAGAGCTTTTGAGCGTAACTGCACAAAAGTGCTCACCCGTCTCAGAGATCTGTCCCAGTCCGCTGAGGAGCAATTGTCGCCCATTCTCGTCTCGCGTTTTTGCGAGGGGGGACAAAGCGGGGTTGGGCCTGGCCAGGGTTTGGCTGGCCGACCCCGCTCGTCAGTCCGCCTGCTCTTGCCCGTCTTCTTCCTTCTAGCGGGCCGGCCTCAGATCCGTTCCTCTAAGACTGAGCGGGAGGCTCATCGCTGGTAGCTGACGAAGAGGAGGGACCTTCTTCCGCGTGGCTGCTCTCGCTGGAGGGGCCGGTGGGGCTATTGCTGGCAGCTGACGAAGGCGAGCCATAGATCAGGTCGGTCAGATCCTTATGCGTGCGCTCGAGGATGCTGCGCAGGCGTGACAGGCGGTTAGGATCGCCCACGGAGGAGCGTCCGGCGATCATGAAGAGACGAGCCACCTCGCCGGCCTCCTGGCGCAGCGCCTGCAGCTCTGGCGACCAGCCACGGGCCTTCGCCGCATGCAGTGGCCAGCCTGGGCCGAAGCGTTCCGCCTCGTGCTGGTGCTCGGCCAAAAAAGCGCGTCCAGCCTCAGTGATCGTATAGACCTTGCGCCCCTCAGCCTCGCTAGAGGTGATGAAGCCGCGATCTTCCAGCATTTGCAGCGTTGGATAGATCGAACCCGGGCTAGGGGTATAGAAGCCGCCAGCTCGTTCTTCCAGCACCTTCATCATCTCATAGCCGTGCATGGGACGCTCCTGGAGCAGCTCCAACAACACATATTTGAGATCGCCGCGCCCGAAAAAGCGCAGACGCTCAAAGAAGGCGGCGGGGCCACGCGGGCCGTGACCATGTGGGCCGTGTGGACCGGGTCCGGAGGGAGGCCGCCCACGGCGTGCCTGCCAGAAGTGTGGAACATCTGGGGTAGGAGGACGCTGCCAGGGGAACGAGCCGCCATCATCCCAACCGTAGGACTGCCAGACGAAGCGTCGACCGAACATGAAACGGTGCTCCTTTCTCTGCTCTATCTCCAGCGTCGGGTCCCCACGCTGGTGAGGGCCGCCAGGACGCCACGGGATAACGATATATCGCAAACCACTGTGTTTAGTATAACGATATATCGTGTCCATGTCAAGGGTTCGAAAGCTGTCCGCTTGCAGAAGGGAGGGGGGCGTGATAGGATAAACTGAGGGAAAGAGGGGGTGGGTGGGGGAGTGGAAGAGCCAGCCAGCAGTGCAGGCGAGACAGCAGCCAGCCAATCAGGCCCCGCACAGAAGAGAGAGCCGAGAGACTTGTCGACAGCGTTCACCGACCGTGTATAGTGTCTCTTAGGTTAGGAAAATCGCCAAGAGAGGTAGACGTCGTTTGTCAGTTGAGACTGGAATCAGCCACAGGAGATGTGAGGTGCCAGAACAGTATTATCGCCCAGGAGAGCGGCACGTCGGAAAGCGAGTCGTCACCATTGGCGGAGGCTCTGGAACCTTCGCCCTCCTTTCGCATCTCAAAAAGTACCCGTACAACATCAGCGCCATTGTCACCATGTCGGACAGTGGGGGAAGTTCGCGTCGTCTCATGGATGAGTTTCGGCGTCAATTGCCGCTGGGGGACCTGCGCATGTCGCTCGTTGCTCTGGCGCGCAATGGAGCGCTGTGGCGTGAGGTCTTCATGCACCGCTTTGAGAGCACAGATGAGCAGGGAGAGGGGAAAGGAGGAGTTGGTGGCCACAGCCTGGGGAATCTCATTCTTAAGGGTCTCCAGGACATCAACAATGGCGATCTCATGCTGGCTATTGAGGATGCGCAAGAGCTGCTCAACACCGCCGGGCGGGTGCTGCCTGTCACGCTGGCGCAAACCACCATCTGCGCCGACCTGGAGGATGGTACCACTATTTGTGGCGAGACCGACATTGACACGCGCGGCAAAAAGAAGCTGGAGCCGCTCTCGCCCATTGTCCGCCTGCGCATGGTGCCCGAGGACGCCCCGGCCTGTCCCCAGGCCATTCGCGCCATTCGCCGGGCCGATGTCATCATCATTGGTCCCGGTGATCTCTACACGAGTCTCATCCCTAATTTCCTCGTCAAGGACATCGCGCGCGCCGTGCGTGAGTCCGAAGCCGAGAAAGTCTATGTCTGCAACCTCATGACCAAGCACGGCGAGACTGACGGCTACAAGGCCTCTGATTTTGTCAGCGAAATCCATCGCTACCTTGGGGGCCGCGTCGATCGGGTGATTGTCAACGATGGCCCGTTCCCTCCCGAAGTGCTCCGCACCTATGCTGAGGAGAAGAGCGAGCCTGTGGTCGTCGATCGCGCTCGTTTAGCCAGGCTGGTGCCAAATGTCGTCATCGGCCATTTCAATCTCGAAGATGACATGTTGGCTCGCCATGATCCCGAGCGTCTGGTCAAGGCGATCTTCTCTTCCGATCCTTTCTAGTTCCAGCCAGCCTGGACCTCTCCCATCCGATCTGACCACCTCTGCTTGCAGTCGGCTGCTTCCCTTTTCCAGATAGAGGACCGGCTGCCAGCCACGGCTGGGACAGGCGCCGCGCTTTGTTTGGGACCGTGGCCAGGTCAGACGTCAGCCGATCGCGAGGCGGCGTGTGGCGAGGCCGTCTGTCATCGAACGGCCAGGACCCTCCTCTATGCCTGAGCGCTCAGCCAGGGAAGGAAGGAAACGAGAGAGCCGGACCGCTGGCTGGCGGCCTGGGACCCTGCTCGCTTGCGCTGTCCATCTCCAGGCGGCTGAGCGCTCGCGAGGCTGCCCCCCTCTAGGATAAAGTGCGGGCGATCTGCTCGAATTCCTCGCGCGGGAACGCTCGCATGGTCTGGCTTCGTAGGCTGCCTTGGGCAATGACGCCAAGAATCAAGCGCGCGGCAGTCTGATCGTCAGGAGCCTCGGTAATGATGACATAATCGTACTGGCCCATAACCAGATAGAAGCCGATGAGCTTGCCTCCTGCTTCCTGCAGCGCCTTCTCGAACATCTGGAGACGTTCGGGGGCATTCTTGGCTTCCCTGATCCCTTGCTCGGTCAGATTGACCAGGCTGATGTAGGTTGGCATCGAAGGACCTCCTCGCCCTTGACAGGTCTTCAACTCAAGATGGAACGCTACGGGGTCAGCCTTCTGTTGCAATTGTACACTCCCAATTGCACTTTCACAAGCTCTACTGCCAGCCTGTCAATCCTTTCTTAAATCATCGTTTTTCTACTGCCCCTCTTTCAGGCCGATGGACGCTGAAGGAAGAAGCGATGTTCGCAGTAGCCAGCCAGCATACCCATCAGAGAGAAGAGCGCATTGCTGTGTCCAGGTAGCGAACCGAGAACAACCAGGCCGCTATCGAGCAAGAGATAAGCCAGCATTGCCAGCACCATCCCGAGGTAGGGGCGCACGAACCAGGTGATCAGCAAGAAGAGGGGCTGGCCTCGTGAGGTGGACTGGCGTAGCGAGACCAGGCAACTTACGCAGCCGCCGAGCAGGCCGTAAGCCAGGACCAGCCAGGGCACGCCGAAGGGGGCGAAATCGGGCGTAAAGACCGTCTGTCCAAAGCCCAGCCCCTCGCTGATGGCCAGGGCCAGCACGGCCAGGAGTAAGAGGGCGTGGTAGACGGACAGGGCCAGTAGCCAGCCCTGCGGAGCTGGGCGAGAGGCAGTGGTGGCGGGCGGTGGCTCAGATGGCCCTGCAGACGGCGCCGGCGCTGGCAACACCGGCTTGGGTGAGGTTGTGATCAGGGCCTGGCTCGGCGAGGCCGGGGCAGGCTGCTCCCGTTCATCTTTGCCTGAGACAGCCACGATTGGCTCCGTATCCAGTTCATCGCTCTCCGCTAGTGGGTGTGCGATCGCTGGTCCGCGTGTGCTCCTGCCCCCTGCTGACTCAGGGGAAGGGCTGGCCCGGCCTTCCAGGTCCAGCAGATAGCTCTCTGGCAGCTTCTGGCGGCGGGCGCTCTCCAGCAGGTGCCGCACATAGGGATCACCTGCGTAGCGCTCGGGTAGGCGTGGTTGGAAATACTTGCGAACCGTTGCCGAAGCGATGTAGGTTGTGCAGGCGATCTCGCGCTGGCGTAGAGGCTCGTGGACGACGACCGTTAGCGGCTCGAAGAGGCCGATTGGAGGAACGGCGTCGTGGGCTTTGTCCAGGGGGACCACGCCGTCCTCTGCCGGCAAAGCCAACCGACGTGGCACGCGATAGAGCATTCCCCAGACGGCGGCAGCCGGGTCGCTGCTCGGCAGGATCGAGGCCACAACCTCGCCCGTGGCCGTGCGCACCGCGCCGAAGCCTAGCTCGTAGCCTTTGAGCATGCCGGGTCCGTACGGCAGTGCCAGCCCATCCAGCAATTGGGGGCTGTTCAGCACCACCGTATCCATCTCTGGGCCGTACTCAAATAGCCAGAGAAACTCGTTGCGCTCCGGCCCTGGCTGCGTGGAGGCGGCCACGTCCTCCTTCTCCATTGCCTGGCTGGCAATTGGCAGCGGCGTCTCTTCCAGCGCGCTGTACTCTTCGGGGACAGGAGGCGCAGCCGGGGCCTCCTCGGGGAAGGGAGCCCCGCCATCCGTCAGACGGGGGCCGAAGGTGCTCCCCGTCTCGCCCAGCGCCAGCGAAGGCGGGCGTGGCGTACTGCTGCGCACAATGGGCACACCTGGCGCCACAAAATCGTCACCTCGTCGCCGCTTCTCTCCTCGCCCCTCGCGTCCCTCACGCATCTCTCTTCTCTCCCTTCGCTCTCTTTCGATCGGAGCCTCGCGCTCCCGCTCATGTTCGCGCCCTGGCTGTGCCTGTGCCTCGCCTGACTGACTCTCCTGCCGCTCTCCCTGAGCCGGCTGCTCAGTATCACCGTGCATATCACTTCCCCCTTCCAACTCCAGGCGCGGTGCCTGACCCGTGGCCCTCGTCCCACCCGCTCATGCCTCATCATCGCCCCTGACGACAGCAGTGCGCCGCGCCGTTCCGTATCGTACCTGGTCATGGCCTGGCGTAGACCCTCATTTCCACCCTGCCGGGCTGCAAGCCCCGCGCTCTGGCGGCGCTGGGGTCAGGACAGAGAAGGACGAGCATCCAGCCCTTTGCCTGGTCTGCGGTCCCGTCCCGGCTCTGCGGCTATAGAGATGTACTCGCTGGCGCTCCTGCCCCGGTTCCTCTCTGCCTGATCCTGCTCGCCTTGCTTAACAAGCAAGCATAATGCGGAGCTGCTGTAAGAGATGTTCCACTACTGCAATTGATAGGATACACATTTGTGTCGCTTTCGCCAAGTCTGCAGGACCTGTGGCTAGCGAAAGTCACTGAGCGGCTCCTTATTGAAAAAGCCGCGTTCGGTCACAATAGCGGTGACCAGCTCGCCGGGGGTGCGATCGAAATAGAAGTTGCGCACCTCGATGCCGGAGATGGGCTCCTCCAGCACCTCCTCTGGCTCTTTCTCCTCCAGGAGGGAGAGGTCACCGGTCCAGGGCTGGGAGGAGATTTTCAGCGATTCGCACAAGACGTAGAAAGGGATGCCATAGCCGCGGCAAGCCCAGGCCAGGAGGGCGGTACCGGCTTTGTTGATGACATCGCCGTTGGCGAGGACGCTGTCGGCGCCGACCACCACCGCTGTGCATCCTGGAAGAAAGATGGCAGCCTCGGCGTCGGTGATGAGGGTGACGGCAAGGTTCAGGGCTTGCAGGCGGCGGGCCATCTCGCGGCCTTCATAGCGGGGGCGCCCCTCCAGGACGATGACCCGTTTGATCTGGGAGGCGCAGACGTGCAGGGCCTCCAGGACGGTTCCCGAGAGACTATGTGTCATCAGGGTACCGGCCAGCAGCGGGCGGGCATGAGCGATGATTGCCTGCGGTGCCTGCTCATATTCTTCGCGCAAACGCGCCGCCTCCTGTGCCATGCCTGCCAGTCCTCCTGGTGCTTGCAAGATACGCCGGACCGCGCCGGCGATGGCCGCCATCGCTGGACGGGCCTGCATCAGTTGCTCGCCAGCAGCGCGTACCTGGGCCAACCTCTCTTCCGGCGAGCCGTCCGGGGCGCTGGCCAGCTCTTCCAGGATGGCAATGGTCTCGCCCACCAGCCAACGTGAGCCATGTTCACGGTCGTTGCGCACAGTCTCAATGCGCTCCTGGAGATTCTTCATGCTTCTCTCCCTTCATGGTTGGATCTTGGCTTTGGGCCTGGTCGCTGCCATTACTAGTTATTATCGCGCCCTCTCGTAGGACATGCAAAGAGCCAAAAAGGTTGACGTTGCCCGGCGAGGCCCCTCTGAGAGCCTTCTTCCCTGGTCTGATCTGGTCCGATTGGTTCACTTTTGACCGCCGGCATTGGCTCTTGTGATTCGCTGTCTGGCGCACTACACTGCTATTGGTATGAGCCAATGCAGGAGGGGAGGGAAACCATGCCACAGTCACGCCCATTTGAACACCGCTCACACTCGTGGTCCGCTGCTCCTGCCGCCTCCGTCTTTGTTCGGCTTGATCGCAGCAGCAGTGTGCCACTCTATCGGCAGATCTATCACCAGTTGCGTGAGGCGATTCTCTCTGGGGCCTTGCCCGAAGGGGCCCGTCTGCCCACGGAGCGAGCCTTAGCGCGCGAGCTGGGAGTCAATCGTACAACGGTCATGAATGCTTACAACGAGTTGGCGAGCGAGGGCCTCATCGAGGGACATGTCGGGCGTGGGACATTGGTCCGTCGCAGCTTGCTCGCTCTGGAGGATGAGGAATGCGAGCCAGAAATGCCTTCCTGGCTGCTGGGGCTCTCCGCTGGAGAGAGCGAGATGCTTGGGCCTGATGCGCGCTTACTCAGCGAGCTGATGGCGCTGGCTGAGTACGGCGGGCTGATCTCTTTTGCCAGCGCCATGCCGGAGCCTGCTTTGCTGCCAGCGGAGCTGTTCCGAGCAATCTGTCAGGAGGCGCTCCTGTCTGCTCGTCAGGAGGCACTCGGCTACTGCCCGGTAGAGGGCCTGCAGAGCCTGCGTCAGCAGGTGGCCCTGCGCATGCGTCGGCGGGGAGTACCTGTAGATGCCGGGCATATTTTGATCTTGTCCGGCTCGACGCAGGGCATTGGTCTCGTTGGGCGTTTTCTGCTGCGTCCCGGCGATGAGGTGGTGGTCGAGGTTCCCACCTACATCGGGGCCATTCAGGCCTTTCGGGCCTTGGGGGCGCGGGTCATTGGTATCCCGCTGGATGCTGAAGGTCTGCGGCTGGATCTCTTGGAGAGCGTGCTGACGCGCCATCGTCCGCGGCTGATCTATACTCTGCCGACCTTTCAGAATCCGACGGGCGTGGTGATGTCGCCTGAGCGCCGTCGGCGCTTGCTGCAGCTCTGTCGGCGCTATCAGGTGCCAGTGTTGGAGGATGATACCTACGGTGAGCTGTATTTCGATACGCCGCCACCTCCGCCGCTGAAGGCCCTCGATAGCAGCGAGCAGGTGATCTACCTGAGCACGTTCTCCAAAATGCTGGCGCCGGGCCTGCGGGTGGCCTGGCTGGCTGGACCGGTGCCGATGATTGAGCGCCTCTCGTTGCACAAGCAGATCTTTGATTTGAACACCAATGCCTTTGGTCAGTGGCTGGTGGCTGAGGTCTTGCGGCGTGGTTGGTTGGACGAGCATCTGCGGCGCCTCAGTGCCGCCTATCGGCGCAAGCGTGATCTCATGCTCCAGGCCATTGAGCGCTACTGGCCCCGCGAGATACGGGTGACCCCGCCAGGGGGAGGCTTCCATCTCTGGTGTCGCCTCCCGGCTGGCCTGCGGGCACGCACGCTGCTGCGTGAGGCAGCGGCTGAAGGGGTGGCCCTTCTCAACGGTGAGCCATTTCACGTCGATGGTGGCGGCCAGCAGTATATCCGCCTGAGCTATGCCTATCCCCAGGAAGCGCAGATCGAGGAAGGGATTCGCCGCATTGGCATGGTGTTGAAGCGTCTGTTGTTGCAACGTGGCCAAGAACAGGCTCGTTCCTCTCCTCCTGAGCATATCCCAATGGTCTAAGAATGTGCCTTGTCGCCTCCGTACGGGTCCTTGGGGGCGCCGCAGCCCCGGCTGACGTTCTTGCTCTAACAGGCGTTTGTTGACAGCCTTCGCCCGGTATCGGAAAATGGTGACCGGCCTGGCCGGCGCTGTTGTTTAGATGGGAGGCCGGCCTGATGTGGCTGGACCGCGATCGTATTTCCTTCCCTTGACGCTCGCTGATGTTGGCTAGCGGCTGTGCATTGCCGACTAAGTACTACCTGATCGATCGTGTGCTCCTGCTGGCGTGCTGCTCGCTGGCCTTTGGTTCTTCCTGGTCCCTCTTGCAAACCCGGCGAGCCAGCGCGGGATACCCACCCGGTCTGATTCCTGGCCGGCTGACTGACTGAATGAGGCAGGCCGACGATACAAAAGCCAAGAACGAGAGGAGTGTGTCTGGAGTTGAATCGTCTGACCGCTCCGGGCAAGCGGCTGTTTTTGAGCGGCGATGAGGCAGTGGCGCGAGCTGCGCTGGAGGCTGGCGTTCAAGTGGCGACCGGCTATCCGGGCAATCCTGGCGGCGGGGCGCTGGCGGCACTCTTGCCGCTGGCGGCGCGTTATGGCCTGGCCGCTGAGTGGAGCGTCAATGAGAAGGTGGCACTGGAAGTAGCCGCGGGAGCTGCCTGGGCCGGCAGAAAGAGCCTGGTGACGATGAAGATGTCGGGCCTCAATGTTCTGGCAGATTCGCTGCTCTCGATCGCTCACAGCGGCGTCAACGGGTCCCTGGTGATCTATGCTGTGGATGATGTCGGAGTCTTCTATGGAATGGTTGAGCAGGATTCGCGCTACTACGCGCTCCTGGCGAGCCTGCCGCTATTGATGCCAGCCGGTCCCGAGGAGGCCTATGCACTGACCCGGCTGGCTTTCCAGGCTTCGGCACAGACAGGGGCGCCGGTCCTGCTGCTGGGAACAACGGCGGTGGCGGCCTCTCAAGCCTGGATCAGCGTGGCGCCGCTGGAGCGTCCTGCCATTGAGCAGCCAGCTAGCTTCCAGCGCGATGTGGCACGCTTTACCAAGGCTGTGCCTCAGTGGTGTCGCGAGCAGCATGCTGCTGCCCTGGCCCGCCTGGAGCAGGCTGGGACACTGCTGGGTGTGGCCAATGTGCGGGAGGAGCCGACCGGTTCGGCGGCGGCTGCTCCTCGGGAGGGGCGCATCGGGGTGGTGGTGGCCGGAGTGAGCGCGGCCTATCTGGACGAGGTGCGGGCCCGCCTGCGCACGGCGCCACCTCTGGCAGTCTTCAAGCTGGGCCTGATACATCCCCTGCCCGGCGAAGAACTACGAGCCTTCCTGACTCCGCTGGAGGCGGTGCTGGTCCTGGAGGAGCTGGAGCCACTGATCGAAACGCAGGTGGCGGCCCTGATAGGGGAGCATAATCTGCAGGCTCGCTTGCTGGGCAAGCGCACTGGCCTGCTGCCGCGTGTGGGCGAGTACAATCAGGCCCAGGTGGCGCAGGCGCTGGCTGCCCTGTTGGAGACAGCGGGCTATCAGGAAGCCGCCGCTGAAGCCCAGACCCTGGCGCAACAGTTGTCTCTTCCCCCCGAGCCTGGCGGCCCGGTGGCACCCTTGCCGCGCACCCTCGAGTTCTGTCCCGGCTGCCCGCACCGTATGACCTACTACGCGCTCAGGCGCGCCCTGCAGGCCGCTGGTTATCAGCCCGATGAGGTCATCACGACGGGAGACATCGGCTGTACAATCCTCGGTATGCATGCCCCTCTCTCGGTCTGCTGGACCGAGGTCTCGATGGGGGCCAGCCTGGGCATTGCTCAGGGACTGAAGTACGCTGGCATTGAGCGCCCGGTGCTGGCGGCGATGGGCGATAGCACTTTCTTTCATGGCGGCATTGCGGGCCTACTCAACGCTGTGCAAGCAGGAGTACGCCTGACCTTGCTCTTGCTCGATAATGGTCTGACGGCGATGACGGGGCAGCAGCCAAATCCAGGATCGTGGCGGGACAGCGCCGGACCAACGGCCAGGCCGCGGGCTGACATTGAGACTATTGTACGCGGCTGTGGCGTGACCTTTGTACGCGAGGTCAATCCTTATGAGCTGGAGACCACAGTGGCAGCGCTGCGAGAAGCTCTGGCCTCTCAGGGTGTGGCGGTCGTCATTGCCCGCGCTCCGTGTACGGTCCCAGGTCGCTTGTTGCCCGGCCAGACGGCCCCGTTCCAGGTCGATGAAAGCCGCTGTTGCGCTGGACGGGGCTGTGACAATCTGCCTTGTTATTATGAGGTCGGGTGTCCATCAGTAGCGCTCGTGCCAGCAGGGGGCAGCCCCGACGAAGGAGAGGGGCCGGGAGGCAAGGGAGAGCTGCGGGTGCGCATTGATCCTCTGAGCTGCGTGGCCTGTGGGCTATGTGCTGCTGCCTGCCCATTCGAGGCCATCAGTCCGCTGTCAAGCGTAGCCAGCGATCACAACGAGGAGAAAGCGCTGGCCTCAGTGTGGCCATCCCTTCTCGTGCGGGAGTAACATGCCTATGCCTGAGTCCACAGAGCTTGAGCTACCCTGGCAGGCCCTGGTGCTGGCCGGTGTCGGCGGTCAGGGGCTGCAGACTGCCCTGGAGATCCTGGCGCTGGCCGCCGACGAAATTGGCTTGACAGTGCAGACCTTCGCCCCTCTGAGTCTGGCCCGTCTGGGAGGAAGCGCGTGCTGCCATCTGCGCTTCGGCCCTGCCTCTACGCCGCGCATCGCCCCCGGGCAGGCCGACTTGCTCATCGCTTTGGAGATGAGCGAGACGCTGCGCATACTTCCCCTGGCGCGGGTCGGAGCCGTGGCTTTCATCTCTACCTGGCGCCGACCTCCCCTGGCGGCGGGCCTGCACGGCCAGCCCTATCCTGACCAGCAAACCCTCGCCGCCGCTTTACGGCAACGGGGGGTGAAGGGCATCTTTGTGGAACCGCGCTGCCCTGGCTGGTCGCCAGCCGGAGAGCGGGCAGCGGAAGAGAGGGAGGTGCCTGCCGGATTGCTCTCCCTCTTCATGCTGGCTGTCTGCTGCAGCGCCACTGATCTGCTCCCCCGCGCCGCCCTGGAGCACGCTCTGGCCCGACGCCTGGAGGAAGAGCCGGCGGTCGCTGCTGTCGCTGGAGGCCTCCTCGCTTGCGCCTGGCAGCGCGGAACCCTGCTCAGGCCGCCAGCAGGGACTTGACAAATTCCTGTGGCTGCGGTAATATGCATACGCGAGCACGGTCAAGGCCAGATAGACCAATGCTGTCTGACAAACCGGTCTGTTGGGGTGTCGTTCAACGGTAGGACTGCCGACTCTGGATCGGCCAATCGGGGTTCGAATCCCTGCACCCCAGCCAGTCGGAGAGGCAAGAACGCCTCTCCTTTTTTGTTTGCCTTCTGACTGGCAATTGCACCCCACCCACTGGCTGACACTAGAAAAAAAACACCATGCGGCGCAACCTGGCTCAGAAGACGAGAGCTACAGGCAGGCGGAACGCGCGGCCCGCCGGTGGAAGTGACAGCAGGAAAAAGATCCGAAACGATTGGCTGGCTCTGTCGTATAACAAGTAGGTACGTTTTCTATTTGATGTGCGTCTACCTTGCGGCCCGTGTTGAGTCTCAAGCTTCAAGAGAATATAGTGCTGCTAAAGTAACTTCAGGGCCAGGAGGCCAGACCGGAGCGGGGATCGGCTCCGAGAAGCTCCTGCCTTCAGGTAAATGGAGAAGGAGTGAGTTGATCCTGTCAAGCAGGCAAGAATGTCAAGAAAGGGGCTTCATCATCGATGTCGACTGGCACAGGCACAGGCACAGGCACAGGTACTAGCCCGGGCACAGGTCCCACTCAGAGAGCATCGTTCGAACCAGCCGGCAAAACGTCATTCGAAGAGGAAATGCGTTCCGCGGCTCGCTGGACGCGCCGGCGTGATATCCCGCTGGCCATTCTGGCCTGGATGGCTCTCGGCGTTTTGGCCTTATGGGGCATCAGCCATATTGCGCACTCGCTGCTGATGCTGGTAATCGCTGCCTTACTGGCCTATGCGATTGCCCCTGCGGTGCGCTTATTGGAGCGCTTTATGCCCCGGCTCGTCGCTATTCTGCTGGTTTATCTTGTAGTGCTTGGCGGGCTAAGTGTTCTTCTCTACTTTGTGATCACAACCACGATTGCGCAGATCCTCTCTCTGGCGCATTATGTACAGCAGATGCTGACCCCGAGGCCGGGTGGCTCGGTGACCCCCCTGGAAGAGATTCTGGACCGCTTTGGCATCAGCGCAAGCCAATTAAGCGATCTGCGCCAGCAGCTCTTTAACCAGTTGGAGAACGTAGCCACCAGCGCCTTACCGATTGTCACCGGTGTCTTCGAGGGTATCCTCGACATCGTCATTGTGATGGTGCTGAGCATTTACCTGCTCATCGACGGTGAGCATGCTGTGCGCTGGTTAAGGCGTGGTGTGCCGACGCGGCAGCGAGCGCGAACCCGTTTCTTTCTGGATACAGTCGAGCGAGTGGTTGGGGGGTATATCCGTGGTCAGCTCCTGCTCTCGGCCCTGGTAGGGGTGCTGGTTGGCCTGGGAATGTTCATCCTACAGGTTCCCTATGCGGTCCTGCTAGGAGTGCTGGCCTTCCTGCTAGAGTTTATCCCGGTCTTGGGGACGCTCACCTCGGGGGCGGTCTGTGTGCTCATCGCGCTCAGCCAGGGCTGGCTAACGGCGGTGCTGGTGCTGGCCTACTTCATCGGAGTGCATATCGTCGAAGGTGATGTCATTGGGCCACGCATCGTCGGGCGGGCCGTTGGTCTGCACCCGGTCGTTTCCCTCTTTGCGCTGCTGGCCGGGGCTGAACTATTCGGGGTGATCGGGGCCATCTTTGCCGCCCCCCTGGCGGGTATGCTGCAGGCGCTACTGGTGGCCATCTGGCAGGAGTGGCGGAGCCTGAATCCAGAGCAATTTGAGGAGCCACCAGTGCCATTGCCAGCGCTAACCTCCTTCCCCGTGAAGGCAGAAGTGAGCGGGCCGGGCGTATCGACGGTGTCAATGGGGGGGCAGGGGGTGTCTGGGGCGGCGAGCGCTGCGAGCGGTGCCGGGGCCAGCAGTGCGCAAGGTGGCCCGGTCGAGGTGCCGCCGGCTCCCTCGGCCTCGGATCACCACTTGCTCTAACGCTGAAGCTCTATCCAGTGAAAACGCAATGCCATGAGTCGCAGGTACCCTCGCTTCTGCCACCTCTGTGGAACCCCGCTGGCGCTGGTAGAGCGCTACCTGATGTATTCCAATGGGCTGGTCATCTGTCCAACCTGTGAGAGCACAGCGCCACGCTGTCAGCGCTGTGCTCTGCCAGGGCGGCATCTGGAGCGAGTGGGTGGGGCGCTGCTCTGCCCCACCTGTCGTGCTCAGGTGGCCTTCTGTGCTTGCTGTGGGCGGGCCTTGCTGGAAACCGCCTACATGATAGGGGACTCGCCGCTCAAGTACTGCCAGCGCTGCCTGGAGGAGCGTCCCCGCTGCGATATCTGCCAGGCACCTTTAAATGAGCGAGGGCGCTTGCTGCCTGGACGACATGGTGAGTCACGCCGCTGTGGCGCCTGCTGGGCCGAAGCAGTCCATAGCCCGAATGAGGCGGCGCCACTCTACCAGCGTATCTTTCTCCTGCTGCCGCAAGAACCGGGGCTGACCCTGCCCCTGCTGCCCCGTCTCCACCTGTGCGAGCGCGCCTTGTTGCAGGAGCTGCATCAGCAGCGTCGAGAGAGCTTACAGCCCGGCGAGAAGGAAGGGGCGGAGAGCGATCCCCACTTGCTCGGCATTTTTGTGCAGCAGGGCCGGGAACAGGATATCTACATCGAGCACTATTTACCACGCGATCTCTTCCAAGCGGTGGCGGCCCATGAGCTGGCTCACGCCTGGCAGGCCTGGCAGGGTCTGGATGGGCTACCGCTCTTGGTCGGAGAAGGCTTTGCTGAGTGGACGGCCTACCATGTCTTGCTCGCTCTGGGCGAGGAGCGCATGGCCCAGCGCTTGCTGCATCGCCGCGATCTCTATGGCCAGGGACTCCAGCGCTTTTTAACCCTGGAGCAGCACCAGGGCCGCACAGCAGTGCTGGCCGCGGCCCGCGGGTCTCTCCTATTGTAGAACGATCTCCCCACTCAACTGCGACATTCTCCGATATACTCACCTACTGCCTTTTTAGCGCTTTAAGAGTTGCGCATCGCTCTTGCCCTCTCGGCTGCTCTGGCTGGTAATCAGCAACATTCCTCTCTGTCTGTGGTAAAAGCGGTCCAGGGCAAGGCAAAATGGCCAGCCGTCGCGTGAGGTAGTTCTGGCGCTCACCAGGGAGAGAAGGGAGTGGCGCGTAACGGGGAATGACGTCTGATGGGGCTTCTTCTTTTCCTGATGTTGCCAGCATGCCGGTAGGCTATCGAGCGGGCCGGCGGGTGATTGTCTACACGATGCACACAAAAAGTATGCTCAACTTTATACAAAGGTTTTCTATACAGACAATTATAGGTATGCATCCCTTGCTTTATTGTATATACTATGTTATATATCTGTATGTGGTTTGCATACGCAGGAGGTTAAATAGACCATGCTCTCACTCACGGTGTATCAAGAATGCCAGCTTGCCGCGGCGGGACCTGCAGCCATGACGCCCGCCGTTGGGCCGCTGTTAGCTGCGCCCACGCCAGGTTTTCCTGGAGAGGAGCCAGCGAGCGGTGAGCGAGAGGAGCAGGCTGACCAGCAGCAGCTACTCATTACACGGGTTCTGCGTGGTGACGGAGACGCCTTTAGCGACATTGCCTTGCAGTACAGCTCGCTGATGTTGCGAACGGCCTTCATGATCGTGGGTGATCGAGACGCTGCTGAAGACATCGTACAGGACGCGCTCATTCAAGCATGGCATCACCTCGCTGATCTGCGTGAAGCCGGAGCGTTGCGCCCCTGGCTGGTACGCATCGTAGTCAATCAGTGTATCAGCTTCAAGCGGCGTCTGGCGCGCTCCAGTGCCTTCCTGCGTCAGGCGCTCTGTGATCTAGAGACGGACCTGCTTGCCCGCACTGCTGAGCTACACAAAGGCTCGATTGAACGCAGTTGGGATCTGGCGCGGGCTGTCGAAGAGCTGCCCACCAAGCAACGTATTGCCATTGTTTTGCACTACTACAGCGGGATGACCTTGCCAGAGATGGCCCGGGCCTTGCACATCTCCGAGAATACGCTGAAGAAGCGCATTCAGAGTGCCCTCTCCAATCTGCGTCAGGCCCTCATGAGCGAAGCGGGTGACCACGTAGTGGCTTCTCGTCCGCTCTCGGAGCGCTATTTCACGACAGCGACTCGGCGGTCCTGAGCGCGAGGAGCGGCTGACCATCGAAGCGTACCACGTTATTGATCCCGAGCAAACTGAGGACCGTAGGAGCGACATCCATCACCGTAATCTCGTGCAGATCGTTCACTCCTGGCTCATGGTGGAGGAGGTTACCGATGAGTAGAACGCCATCCTTACGATGGGTCCCCGAAACAGTGCGCCTCACCGCTGGCGCTGTCAGCAGCGGCACATATAAGTCGTCGCCGATTGCAAAATCGCCCTGGAGCTCGAACACGAGATCCGGCAGCCGCTCCAAATATCTGCCCTGATAGACTTCCTCGCGTTTGCGCACCCAGCGGAGTAAGGGGCGACCGCGCGAGCGGAGGCGCTGGATCTCTTCTTGCAAACGCGCGCGCATTTCCTCGTAGTCGCGACCCTGTTCCTCGATGCCCTGACGATTGAGGGCCACGCCGCCGAATGGTCCATCGCCCCCCAGGCTGAGGGCGCGCGCCAGCGTGCGCTCTTCGTCGATGAGGCGAGACTGCGAGCGAGCCGATGGCTGACGTTCGCGTGCGAGAAGGCCGGCGTGGGCCAGCAACTCGTCGAGGGCCGCGTATCTCCGTGCGCGCACCGGAAAAGGGCGCTCTAGCAGTCGTTGGCCGGGGGTGGGGGACTGCACCACGAGCAGGCCCTGTCTACGTAGCCACTCGTTGAGATTGACTCGTTGGTGGCTGCGCCGCCCGTGGCCGTAGGCGCTGACGACCATCAGGATGCTCTCGGCTGGCAGCGCTGCCCGTACTTCGCCGACGATCTGATCACAGAGACGATAGAAGCTTTGAATGCGTGTCAGGTGCTCACTCTGCCCTGGATAGGCCGGATCACTGAGATCGCTGTAGTGCCAGAAAAGGTGCTGGACCACATCCAGTGCGTTGAGCTGCAGAAAGAAGAGGTCCCAGCTCTCTTGTTGCAGCAGTTCCAGGCCGAGGGCAGCCTGTTGGAGGGTGCAGCTCACCAGTTCGTGGTAAAAGGTCCGCAGCTGCTCGCGCCGCGTCGCCTGCTCGGTCAGGCGCGGCAGGGCGGGGAATGCCAGGCTGAGCTCGTGCTCTTCGGGAGCAATACTCATGCTGCCATCGCGCGGCGAGAGCGCCAACATGATGCCGTTGACAGGCCAGGCGGGATACGCCAGATAAGGGTTGAGTACGCAGATCCGCTTGCCGCTGGCGCTGGCCAGGTCCCAGAAGGTAGTGCCGCAGGTGAGGGCAGGTGGCTCTTCAGCCTCCAGGGCTGCCAGGTCGCTGATAGGCAGAGACAGCAGGCCGTGGTTGGCGGGGTTCAGGCCAGTGTAGAGACTGCCCCAGGCCGGAAAAGTGTCCGGCGGGATGCTGGAGGTGAGTTCGAGGAAAGGCGACTCCAGCATGAGGCGCCGTAGATGAGGCAGGGCCGGGCCATAGACTCGTAGCAGGTCTGCGTCCAGACCATCGAATCCCAGAATGACCACTTGTGTCATAGCTTTTCACCTTCTCTCACTCTCGTGCTCGCTCGCTAAAGTGATGTGTGGCAGGTCCCGGCCTTGGTCAGGCCGGGGGGACTCTGGTGACTGATCGGCTAAGAGCCGCCGCTGCTGTTGCTCCCAGTAGTGGAGAATCTCGCTGATCATCTCCGGCTCGCAGCGCACCTGAAAGATGGCTCGCTGCGTTACCGTCTGCAGCTGGTCCAGAATGGCGCGATCAAGCCGACGCGCCGTGGCCAGGGTCAGGGTCCCTCGCTCGGCCCCAATGGGGACACAACGATAACGCCGGGCCAACTCATAGGGCAGTAGATGGAGAAGGCGCGGCGAGGGATAGCTGGAGAGGAAGGCGAGGTAGGGCAGCTGACTTCCAGCCTGGCCCCCGCCTTCCTCGGATACCGCCGCTTCCTCGCTCTCCCTGGCCTGACCGCTACCCTGCTGGTCTCGGTCTCGTTGTTCCGCTTCGATCAGGCGGGGCCGTCGCCGCTGTAGCTCGCTTAAGAACTGGCGCGCCGCCTCCCCTGCGAGACAGCGTGCGCTGTGCTCGACGTCAGCCAGCAGTGGGCGAAGGCGCTGCATCACAGCCTCCGCCCCCGCCAGCGTGGCTGAGCGCAGCAGCAGGGCGCACTCGCCCTCTAGAGAGAAGATGAGGTCACTGGCGCGAATCTGCTGCCGAATACGACGCACGGCTCGCTCAAGCGCCACCACTGATTGCTCGCTTGCTTGAAGATGAATGAGTGCAAATGGCTCTTCCTCTGTTACCTCGCCTGCGTTGATTGCTCGCGGCGTTAAGGCTACCTCTCGATCTCGCGATCCTGTGCGCTCCTCGTCCTTCACGCTATCCTCCTCTACAGGCGCCAGCTTCCTGCCGCGCGCGCGACCGCCCTCCCGCCTATGACGGGGTAAAGCATGCGATACATGCCGCGTATTTAGTATACTATTCTTATGAAGATATGGCTTATCTATTCTGGTAGAGGAGAAGTTAAAATAACTTTATAAAAGTAAAGAAGAATATGTATTCCTTGTTTTCTATTGTTAACCTGAAAAAACAAGATATTACCTGATCACAACTAAACTTCTCTTTGCAAGGCCGGAAAGGGCGTGCCATACTGTGGCAGGTACAAGGCGGCCAGATCAGAGCTTCCCTTTCTCCCCTTGCGTGCGAACGAACGCTCACAGGCTGAGCTGATCGTGGCCGCCCCTTCTCATCGGCCAGGCCCGTGCTGAGGCGGTGCGCTGCCAGAGCATGGGGCAACAAAGCTAAGGAAGCAGCAGGTGAGAAGGAACTGCTGGGAGGTAGGTAGCGGGAGTATGAATGATTATCTTGTTGGGTGGAAAATTCGCTGGAGTCCGATGCTGGCCCCGGACCAGGGCATGGTTCCCGACGCCAGCGTCTTTGCGTGGATCGAGCAAAGCGAGCTGGCTCCTGTGGTCGGCGAAGAGGTTGGCGAGGGCCTTGTGTCTGACAAAGAGAAGAAGACTGAGCCTCTCTTTGCCGGTGACCTCTGGGAAAGGGGTGAGGTGGATGAAGGGGAGACCTCCCTGGAGCCGGAGTGGATAGAGCAGGTCTGTTGCCATATTGAGGCAATCGTTGCCGGAGCGGGAGAGCGGGCCTGACTGTGCCGGGCTGGGTGGGAGGCGCGTCGTCCAGGCCGGGCAGGTCTTGAGGATATCGCTGTCTCTTCTTCTCCATTCTTCTCCTTAAGCTTGAAATGAGCAGAGGGCAAGGCAAGCGCATGGGCTTTGCCTCCAGGACCAGGCAGGCAGGAGGGAAGGGGCTATGCATAAGCAGGTGGGAGGGAACGAACGTGGCAAGGGTCGCTCCCCTCAGCTGAGCGTCATTCTCTGTACCTATAACCGTTGCAACCTCGTGCTCTCGGCGCTGGCCAGCCTGCGGCGTCAGACGCTGGCGCGCCATCTCTACGAGGTGATCGTGGTCGACAATGGCTCACAGGATGGCACGCCCGCGGTGCTGCAGCGCTATCTGCAGGCCCGGGCGCCGGATGAGCGCGACTGGCAGGTGCGCTGTCTGATCGAGCAGCGCAATGGCCTGGCCTATGCGCGCAATGCGGCACTGCAGGTGGCGCGAGGAGAGATTGCTGTTTTTCTCGACGACGATGCTCTCGCTTCGCCGCGCTTCCTGGAGTATCTGCTGCAGACCTACGCTGAGACCGGCGCCGACGCCGTGGGCGGGCGGGTGGAACTCTATTGGGAAGCGCCTCGTCCCTACTGGCTGACCGATGAGCTGCTGCCTGTCCTCGGCTATTTTGCTCCTGCGAGCGAGCGCCAGCGGCTGAAGGCTCCCCAGAGTTTGAGCAGTTGCAGCTTTTCTGTGAAGGTTGCCGTCCTGCGGGCCGTCGGCGGCTTCTCGCCGCTGCTCGACAAGCGCCTGGCGGTGCCGACGCGGCTGGGGGTAGAAGATCTTTGCCGGAGGCTCCACGCGGCTGGCTATGCGCTCTGGTATGAGCCGCGGGCCCTGGTGGCCCATCGGGCTCATGCCGCGCGCCTCTGCCGCACCTTTTTTATCGGCCATGCCTACTGGCAAGGGCGTTCTGAGGTGCTCATGGAGCTAAGCGCCGCTCTCGCGCAGGGTGCCGAGGAGCGCAATCCCTGCCTCTCCTGGAGGACCTTACTCGCTGATCTCAGGCAGCTCGCGCGTCTCTGCCTTTGGGAGCAACCTCACCTGCTCATCGCGCGTGGTACCTCGGCGCAGCACCTGTACCTGAGCATGGAGAGCGTGCGCTCTTGGGGGCGCTTCCAGCAACGCCTGAGCTTACTCTGGCGTCCGCTGCCCCAGGAAGGCAGTCTGGCTGTATTGCTGGTGATGGCGCCGCAGTGCGAAGCGGCCACCCTCTTGTTAGCGCAGGCTCTGCGGCGCGAAGGGTTAGCCTGTCAGGTGGAGCGTGCCAATCTTTCCCTGACCTGGCTCTGGCGTCACCGCGGTCTGGATGGCCAGGCTTGTGGAATCGTCCAGCTGCAGCGTCCAGGAGCCTGGTGTTTGCCCCTGCGGCGGGGTCTCAATCTGCTGCTGCGTCTCTGGCTTGCACGTCGTCTGGGGTTACCGCTGGTTGTGGCCGACAGCGGGGGCTGGTGGCATAGCGCGCGTGGCTTCCGTCCACTGCTCCGCCGCTGGCTGGAACGCTACCTGTTGCGCCAGGCCAATGCGATGCTGGTCCCTACACAGCGCATCGAAGATTTCTATCCTGAGCGCCCTCTCCAGGAGCGGACCCTGGGACTGCCACCGGCAGGTTTTCGCGGCTACTATGCGGCGCCCCTGCCGCGAGTCGAAGCCTATCGTCGTCTGGGGATTCCGGCTTCCGTTCCCTACGTCTATCTCTGCTTTGCTGCCTGGCACAGTGAGGATGAGCTGCTCAACCTCTGCGAGAGCTTTCGCCGCCTCTGGGAAAAGCTCATGCCTGTGCCGGGGGATGTCTCGCAGGGGCCGCATCTGCTACTGGTCGGAGCGCCTGCCGACCGTCCTCGGGCCACGCGCCTTCTACGGTTGGCGGCGCGTATGCCCATGTTGCATCTCTTTCTTCGATCTCCTCTTGATGAAGACATCCCGCTCTATCTGGGAGCTGCCGATGCTGTGGTCCTGCCACAGCGCTCCCACCTGCGGGCGGGCAATGTGGAGCTGGCGCTGCTGGCCCTCTCCTATGGACGGGCCGTCGTGGCTCCGGCGCTCCCCTCGTTTGCTGATCTCCCCGCCTCACAGGCCGTCGTCTTCTACCATGCCGCCGATGAAGCTGATCTAGAGCGAGCCCTGGGTGAGGTACGTTCGAGCGTGGTTCAGGAGCTGCTACGTGCCGCCTGTGCTGAGCCGCGGTTAGAGGCGGTTACTGGCTGGCGAGACTATGCCAGGCACCTCGTCAAGCTCTATGAGAGCTTTCGCTGGTAGCCTGACGGCTGGTGGCACCTGCTCCGCTCAATCAAGCTGAGCTGGCAAGAGAGACCCTCGCCTCCCTGCCATCCGGTATGGTAATGTATCAGCGGGGGATCAGCCAGAGGAATCAGGTAGCAGGTGGAGCACAGACGACGATGGAAGCAGCCGGCCAGGGCCTCCTCACCCTCACAATCTGTTTGTCCGTCCGCCTGTCTGGATGGGACAGCAGGGTGACCGCCTCTCCACTGGCGATCGCCTGGTTCAGTCAGGGTGCTGTCTGTTCCAGGCTGGCCTGCGCTCGCCGTAGAAGAAGGTCTGGCCAGGTCGTCTCAGCTCTGCCTCCTACTACCTGTACTACCTGCCAGGTGCCCTTGTTCTCTGCTCGTCTTGTCTGTCTTGCCTTGTCGCCAGTGTAGTGTGGCGAACAGGAGAGCCTTGCTACTCCTCGGCCTTTCGTGGGCATCGTCTCAGCATTTGGCTTGTCATCACAGAGCAGTGACGGGAGACGCTGATACGCTGTTGTATCGCTGTTGTATCACGGCCCAGACCAATCCTTCTGCGTTGGAGATGGGAGCGTCTGCCCGTTCGTAGGCATCGTTTTGTCAGCAGAGCAGCAGAGGAGAGTGCTCTATGATCGCCAGAGACATTATGACTCGCACGGTCTACACCATTCGCCCCGAGGCGAGTGCTCAGGAAGCAGCCCAGCTGCTGGATCAAAAGCGCATCAGTGGCGCACCGGTTGTCGATGGAGACGGCAGGCTGATCGGCATGGTCACCGAGGCCGACATCATCAGCAAGGTCAATCGTGAAGGCTTGCGCGTCTCCGACATCATGAGCCATGAGCTGATCGTTGTCTCCGCAGAAACTCCCCTGGAAGAGATTGCCGCTTTGCTCTCCGAACGCAAGATCAAGCGTGTCCCCGTCGTCGAAAATGGCCGTCTGGTTGGTATTGTGAGCCGCGCCGATATTGTCCATGCCGTAGCCGCCGGGCACCTCATTGTGCGCAGCTGGTAAGAGACTGACAACCCGTGCTATCATAGGAAGGCCGAAGGAAGAGCGTAGGCCCATCAGGTCGGGCGGGCAGGAGAATCATCGATCCCGTGCGGCGCCTTGCTGATCCCAAGATCAGCCCGTCTCTCAGCGAGAGCAGGGGAGGAGCCTGTCTTGTCGAAAGGCTCTCTTCCGTTGGCAGCGGCACAGTTGCCATGTCAAGGCAGGAGGAAAGCGGTGGGAGGCCAGGCTCCTTTCCCTGCGCGGTGGTGCCTGCTGGGTTGCTGACAAGACAGGCAAGCAGGCTGGTACCATTGGGCTGCTTTCTCCTCTGCACGAGGGAGAAAGTGAAAGCTGCCCTTGATCTTTCGCTATAATGTGCCCAGACAGAGTTATAGAGTACAGGAGCCAGCTTTTGCTGGGGGACCAAACCGGCCTGGTGGCCAGCTGGCCGGGCGTCTGGTCAGGCAAGCGTGTAGCGAGCGAGCGAGCGAGCAAACGAGCCGGCGCTGGTTCTCCCGCATGCAGCGATCGGAACAGGCGAGCGAGGTAACGGTCTTGAAACGAGCACATCTTGCCCGAGATATTCTAGAGGTCATTGCCCTGGCGCTGATTCTCTTCCTGGCAACGCGCCTGGCCATCCAGAACTACCACGTCGAAAATGTGAGCATGCAGCCTACGCTGGTCGACGGAGAAAATGTCATTGTCAACAAGCTGGCCTATCTGTTTCACCCACCCGAGCGTGGGGATGTGATTGTCTTTCATTGGCCACTGGATACGCGCCAGGACTTTATCAAGCGCGTTATAGGCATTCCCGGAGATGTCATACGGACGGATAGTACCCATGTCTGGGTCAATGGCGTCCTGCTCAATGAACCGTATATCAAGGCCCCCTACAATGCCATCGCCAATGTCTGGAAGTTGGGCAAAGATCAGTACTTTGTGATGGGCGATAACCGTCCCGATAGCGACGATTCGCGTAACTGGGGCGTGGTCCCACGCAATTATATTGTCGGCAAGGCCATTGCGGTCTACTGGCCTATCAATAAGTGGCAGGTGATCAATACCTACCCGGCGGTCTTTGCTCATATTCCTGATGCCAACCCTCAAACAACCAGTAAATGAGGATCAATCAGTCAAAAAGGGAGTAGGCCGTCGATGAATGAGTCGGAGCAGCGCTATCCTTTGCACCAGCACGAAAATGAGGAGTGGGACCAGGATGAAGAGGGGGAGCGTCACGGTCGGCATCGCCATCATATTGCGCCGTTGCCAGATCAGAGCGAGGAAGACGAGGAGGAGCGCGAGCGGCGTCGTCGCATGCACCAGCGTGAAGAGCCAAGCGAGCCGGAGCTGCCCCGGGGCCGTCTGTGGCCCACGCTGATCGTGGGGGTGGTGGCCGGACTCCTCTGTGCCGCCGAGAATATCGCCTTTGTGCTCCTGAACGCCTCGCTCTTCACCAATGCGGAGCAGCTCGCCAGCCGGAATGCCTATCAGCTGGCGGTCTCGATCACGACCCTTTGTGGGCTGGTGATCTTTATCAGCCTGGTGATCTGCGCCGTAGCGGGGTTTATCGTTGGCAAGCTGGTGGTCCAGCGGAGCCTGGGCTTTCTGGCGGGCCTGGTGGCCGGCGTGCTCTACTATCTGGGAGCGATCTTCTTGCCGCGCTATATCCCTGGCTTCCCCAGCAATGCTCCTGCCAGTGGCAATGTCACGTTCGGTGGCGTCATCGGGGGAATTGTGGTCACCGTCATCTTTATGCTCTTGCTCGGCCTGCTGGAAGGGCTGGCCGCTCTCTTTGGGGCCTGGCTGGCAACGCGCCGCCACCCTTACTACGTGGGCTACAGCTAATAAGATGCGCTGATGCCCAGGACGAGCGGTTTGCAAGACAAGAGAAGAGGCAAACAGAGGCTGGTCTCGTCAGGCAGGCCAGCCTTCTTTGTGACTTCTACTGTGGGTACGGGAGCAAGGGCGTGCGCTCACGCATGCAACCGGGCGAGCGCGCTCTCGCTTCCTCTCTCCCCTCGGCCCCCGGGCCTGCCCCAGGCTGGTGGCGAGGGAAGAGAGGAAGGAGTTCCGAGAGAGCTGAGTGAGAGAGGGAGGGCAGTTGTCTGGCGAATTAGCTGACGGCTGCCTGCTGCACCTGTGGGATATAGATGCGGTGCTCGAGCAGGCAATACTCTTGCCGCTGCAATTTGCCGCTCAGGTTGCAGCGGCAGCCCTCGACCGTGGCCAGCGCCTGGTTCTGCTCCACCAGGCGTAGACTGTGCAGGGAGCCGTCCAGGCGCGAGCGGAAGAGCACCCGATGATAGGCTCCATCCTGCCGTGCTTTGAGAAAGATGAAGGCTGTCAGTTCATGCTGACCCGTGCGCTGTCGCAGGTAATGCTCTGCAGCCTGGACAGGCTGGGGATAGATGGCTCGCCCACGGCATTTCTCCAGATAGAGCTTCCCCTGGCGATCAGCCTCCAGAATAGCTGCCACCTCGGGCACCTTGACGCGGCTATAGTAGATGCCATGCGGCAGACAAACCAGGTTGGCGGCGAACTGGTCGCCGCCGATGTGGCTGCATTGCCAGACCTGCTCACCGGCCAGGCGAGCCGCTTCCCGATAGATAGGCATGCCGAATTTGGCGCAGCACTGATCGTGTTTGCCATGAGTGCAGACAATATAAAGCGGCTCTGCGCTCAGGTAACAGTCGTAGTCGGGCGCTCCCTGCTCTAGCTGGTCAAGCGGGAGCAGCGGCAACTCCTCGTAGCTGGCGAGCTGGAAGGCGTAGAGCGCCTGACGTTCGGGCAGCGTAATCGCCACAAAGCAGCGCAGCGGCCCGCTGCTGCGTGGTCCCCGTCTGATAAAGACCGCCATGCTCTGCCTGGTTTCATAGCTCAGAGCAACCTCTGCCAGCCAGCGCCGGGCCGGCTCTGGCAGATCGTTGTAGAGCACCGCTGATCGTTCCCAGGCTCCTGTATATTCCACTAGCACCCAGATTCTTGCCAGCGGCGCCAGCCCGTAGATGGGTACCTGGCGCTCCTCAGAGAGCTGGGCGCAGAAGATGCCTTCTACCACACCTGATACTCCTCACTGTCGAGATATGGCTCATGGTTTACAGCTCCTTCGTGAAGGAGAGTGGCCCCATCCAGCCAGCCAGCCAGAACAGAGCAATGACCAGCAGACAGAGCAACCAGAAGCAGAGAATAAAGAGATAATCGGTGCGACTGAAGCGGAAACGCCGGAAATAGGAGCGCTGTTTGAGAGCGCCAAAGGCCCGGCTCTCCATCGCCAGAGCGGTCCGCTCTGCCCGGCGGATAGCGCTGGTCAGCAGCGGAATCAAGGAGCGGCGCAAGCGCTCGACCTGAGTGTGCACTCCCCCCTGTGTCTCGATCCCGCGGATACGATGGGCTGCCTGAATCAGGCGAAATTCTTCTTGCAGCAGGGGAACGAAGTGAAAGGCGGCCAGCACCCCATAGCCCAGCCGATAGGGAAAGTGCCACTGCTGGACCATCGCGCGGATAAAGTCACTGATATCGGTGGTGAACATGAAGATCAGCGACAGCAGGAACATGGCATAGACGCGCAGGACCGCTGCCGTCCCGGCCAGCAAGGCGCCCTGATAGAGCACCAGCGGGCCCAGCCGCAGTACGACAGGCGTGTGATCGAAAAGCTCAGCGCGCACCATAAAGGGATACAGGATCATAAAGACCAGCAAACTGATGGTGAGAGGGGCCTGCAGGCGCCAAAAGGTTCCTGGGGCGATGCGCGCCGGACCGACAATCATCGCGCTTGCCAGGATCATGAAGGCCAGCGGCAGCCAGGGATCGGTGGTGAGAGCCACAAACAGCACCACGGGCACCAGGGCCACAACCTTGCTGAGCGGGTTCAGGCGGTGCAGCAGCGACTCCCCTTCTTGATAAATCACTTGCATGGCCTGCCCTCCTTCAGGGAAACTGCTTCCTCGGCCTGACCTGGCGATTCTTGCGGCCTCAGAGAGCTTGCCTGGAGACAGCGCTCGCACAGCTCCTCCAGGGTCAGCAGGTCCCGCCAGCCGAGCCGACGCGCCAGCTGGGCCAGTGGAGGCAGCATCAGACGTGCCTCGGCCAGCAGCTCCTCGCGCGCAAAGAGGGCCGCTGGCGTCCCATAAAAGAGCAACCTGCCATGGTTCATGACTGCCACATACTGGGCATAAGTCGCTACCAGAGACATATCGTGCGTAATGATGATGACCGTGCGTCCCTCGCTATGGAGCTGCCAGAGCAACTCCAGCAAGGCAGTTGCGTTGTACTCGTCCTGGCCAAAGGTTGGCTCATCGAGGATCAGAATTTCCTGTCCCATTGCCAGCATGGTGGCCACACTCAGGCGCCGCTTCTCGCCGTGGCTCAGCGTAAAAGGATTGGCCCGGGCCAGGGAGAGCAGGTTGAAGCGCTCCAGCAGCGTGCGCGTCCGCTCCTGAACCTCGGTCGCTGGCAAATCCATGACACGCAGTCCATAGGCCACCTCGTCCTCGACCGCCTCGGTGATAAACTGGTGTTCAGGATTCTGGAAGACATAACCGACGTGGCGTGTCAGCTCGCGGGCTGGAATTGTTGTGAGGTCGCGACCCAGCAAGCGAATGCAGCCCCGGGGCGGCTGCAGAATGCCGACCAGGTGCTGAGCCAGCGTGGTCTTCCCGGCGCCATTAGCTCCAACCAGAGCCAGCAAGGCCCCACGTGGAATCGCCAGCGAAATATCCTGCAGCACCTCACGCCCGGCGGCGCGATAGGAAAGCGAGCAGACCTCAATTGCTGCCTCCTCCTGGGCGGGTTTGAGGTTGGTTGGAGGCAAGCCTACTGGTTGCTGATGACTGTTCTGGTGAACGGTAGCGCTGGTTGTTGGACAAGCCAGCGCAGCCTGGCGAGCAAGGCCGGGCGCTGGCCTCCTCGTCAATGCCTCCACGGCCTCGCTCAGAGTGAGAGGGAACGGCTCAAGCGACCAGCCATATTGCTGGAGAGCCTGGGCCAGCCTGGCTACCTGGGGGACCCAGACCCCCAGCTCCTGAAGCGTTGACAGGTGGGCGCGCAAGACCTCGCGCGGCGCCCCATCTATGATCACCTCGCCCCGTTTGCCCAGAACGACCATACGCTCCACCAGGTCCATCAGCTCATCCAGGCGATGCTCGATCAGCACGATCGTATAGCGGCCCGTCTCCTTACAGCGGCGCAGCAGATCAAAGACCTCGCGCGTCCCCTGGGGGTCGAGATTCGCCGTCGGCTCATCGAAAACCAGGATCTCCGGCTCGAGCGCCAGCAGAGCCGCCAGCGCCACACGCTGCTTCTCCCCCCCTGAAAGCTGCTCCACACGGCGGTAGCGCAGATCTGTCAGCCCCACCAGGCGCAGACTGTCGCTGATACGCCGCTCCATCTCCTCGGGCGAGAAGCGGAGATTTTCCAGTCCGAAAGCGATCTCATCCTCCACGGTAAACATCACAAACTGGGCCTCCGGGTCCTGAAAAAGAATGCCCACCCGCTGCGCCAGAGTAGCAACCGTCGTCTGCCGTGTATCGAGGCCAGCGACACGTACGCAACCGCTCTGCAGCTTGCCGATGCTGTGGGGAATCAGGCCGTTGAGTGTGAGCGCCAGCGTGCTCTTGCCGCTACCCGAGGGACCCAAGAGCAGCACCGTCTCACCAGCTCGTAGCTGGAGCTGAAGCCCCTCTAGCGCTGGTGCCCGTCGCCCAGGATACTTGACCGTCAGATCTTCGATCTCAATGAGCGCCGTCCTTGTCTCACTCATCACCTTTCTCCTCACCTGGCGTCCTACCTGTCTGCTTCCTTGGCCAGCCACTACTGCAACCGGAGTGGAGAGAGGGGGCTGGTCGACGTTGACCAACCCCTGCGAGAGGCTGAGGTAGCGCTGATTGGCGCGACAGGGAGAGCCATAGGCTACAATCTTGTTCCCCAGGCCGGCCCAGGACATCAGATTTCATCTTGCTCCCGGCGAATCGTACCAGCCAGCACACCGGTGCGGGCCGCGGCGTCTCCCAGGTACCTGGCCAGAATGCCGCTCAGCGTGCTGCTCACGAGCGTAATCGCAATCACTCCAATCAGCACAGGAAGCGCCAGCTGGAAAGACGAAGGATAGAAAATAGCGTAGATGATCAGCATCACAATGCCGCCGAGAAAACCCGTCAGGGCCATCCAGGGCAGGTCGAAGTGACGATAGCGTGTTCCAAGGGCCACGCTGATCTCTCCTGAGCAGGCGTAGAGAATGCCGGTGATCATGATCGACGGCCCGTAGGGGGAGATAGGCAACGTCACGAAGCAGTAGAGCAGAGCGATCAAAAAGGCTGCCCCCGGCCTGCGTAGAGCATAAGCGATGAAGAAGCCCGGCAGAATATAGAGTCCAATCCAGGCCCAGGCCACAATCGGGCCAAGTACCACCGATAGCATGTATGGATACAGCAAGGCGCCCAGCAGGATGCCAAAGACCACACTGATAGCCGCCAAAATCAAAATGTCGCGTGTGTTCCAGGCCAGCAGCGACAGCCAACTCCGCACTGGTTGCCTCACGTCAGTCTGTCTGCTCATCCGGTCATACTCCTCCAACAGCGAAAGCGGGGAAAGCGCCCGCCTGACCTTGCATTCCTTCAATATCGGTATCGGTATTAGGTTTGCCTAATATCCGACTGCGTTGCTAAGATATTAGGGCATACTAATGTCAACTGTCAAGAGGCAAAAGGCCAGGTGGTGGCCGAGATCAGTAAAACTACTGATCAAAGGGAGGGCATAAGCGGGTGAACCAGGGAGAGAGCGGTCAAGGAGCAGTAGCAAGAGAGGAAGGAGGGGCGCCGTGTGGCTACAGACGGAGATAGCCAGGGCTGGCGTATCTGCCCGGCCTGGCCGTCCACGCAGCCCGAGGCAAGAAGAAGGAGGGAAGCAGGCTGCGAAGGCAAGGGCAGGTTGGGAGCCGGCCAGCCTGGCTTGTCAGGGAAGACGGGACGAATTGCGAAACGGAAGCGAGCGAGAGAGACTAAGCTTCTTCAATGGTCACGCTATGCATGACGTCGCCCACCTGGATACGGCGAACCACATCGAGGCCGGCGACTGTCTCCCCGAAGATCGTGTAATTCGGTGGGAGGCGTGGCTGATCCTCCAGGCAGATGAAGAACTGGCTTCCGTTCGTATTAGGGCCAGCGTTTGCCATAGCCAGGGTGCCGGCCTTATAGGGGCGGCGCACCGGCTCGTCAGGGAACATGTAGCCTGGGCCGCCGCGGCCATTGCCCAGGGGGTCGCCTCCCTGAATCACAAAGCCGGGCACGACACGATGGAAGGTCAGCCCATCGTAGAAGCCATCGCGGGCCAGGGCCACGAAGTTATTCACGGTCAGAGGGGCCTCGGAAGCAAAGAGCTGGAGGCGGATATCGCCCTTCGTTGTGCTGATCGTCGCATAATAGGTCTTACGCGGATCGATCTGCATAGCGGGCGGGGCACTATAGTGTCGTTTATTAGCGGGCATTGTTTGCAGATCCTCACTTTCACTTGCTCAGGGAGCCGCTA
This sequence comes from Thermogemmatispora onikobensis, assembly GCF_001748285.1. Taxonomy (NCBI): domain Bacteria; kingdom Bacillati; phylum Chloroflexota; class Ktedonobacteria; order Thermogemmatisporales; family Thermogemmatisporaceae; genus Thermogemmatispora; species Thermogemmatispora onikobensis. The sequence goes on from NZ_BDGT01000013.1 coordinate 90,542, forward strand.
CCGGCTAGCAGGAAGCGTGCTCGTAGCCATTCCACCAGGCTCCCAGCTCGCTCTCTCGGCCAAAGCAGTCCTGGCCCATGCAGGGCGAAGGAAGCGCCAGACGAGTGGTGCAAGCGGGGCGAGGCGGGCTGGGTCAGGGGCTGGCAGAGCCGATCACGCGCGGCCAGCCCTCTCCTCGTTTCAGCCCGCCTGCCTTGAGAGAGCCTGCGTCAGGGAGCGGTCACCACCACCAGATGGGTAATGACATCAGGCGTGATCTTCTTCTGAGAAGGTTGATCGCCTGGACCCTGGATCTTCTTCACGACATCCATGCCCTGGACCACATGGCCAAAGAGATTATACGATTTCGTCAGTTGCTTCGCCGGTTGGTCGGAGACGCAGATAAAGAACTGGCTGCCACTATTAGCGGTGCCGCTGGCAGGTTTGGCCATAGCCACCATCCCGGCGGTATAGTTACCCTTCACCGGCTCGGCGGGCAGCGTATAGCCGGGTCCGCCGCTGCCATCACCCTTCGGATCACCGGTCTGAATAATGTAATTCGGCACCACGCGATGGAACTTCAGCCCATCATAGAAATGGTGCTGGGCCAAAAAGACGAAATTATTGACCGTCTTGGGTGCCAGCTTCGGGTCAAGCTCCACCACGATCAGGCCGCGATTGGTATTGATACCGGCGCAATAAATCTTGTTGGTATTGATCGACATCGCGGGCAGAGCTTTATACGTATGCTGGATCTTGTTGAAGGCCTCCCCGGTCGGAGCCGGCGAGCTATTGGTCAGCTGCTTGACCACCTTCAGGCAGGGCGAGACGGCGGCGCTCTTCGGCTGGGGTTTTGGCGGAGCGAAGGGGCCGATCTTGTAATAGTACATGGCGCCGATCGCGGCAGCGATGACCAGGATCGTCAGGGTGATAGCCCAGGGGTAGCGAGCCAGGCCCCGTTTGGGAGGCGTGTAGCCAGGGCCGCGCTTCTCCTTCTTCTTGGGGGCAGGCGCTTCTGGCAGCCTGGTCGCGTGCGCGCGGGCGATCTTTTCCGCTCTTCTCGTGGCTGCGCGCTTGCTCGTCTTTGGCATGGGGTCTGAATACTGCTCCTTTTTCAGATCTTGCTTGCAGAGAATCTCTGAGGCCCAGGTCAACAGCGCAGCTGCTTCCTTGCTCTGGGGCTGTTCTGTTGACGGCGGCAGCGCTGAACGTGGCTGGCTGCCTGCCTGTCTGCCTGGCTCGGTAGGCTCTCCACCAGCCCTGTACTGGTACTGGTCTGGGAGCAGGTAGGAGCAGGTAGGAGCAGGTAGGGCTGTCTGATGGCCAGGCCGCCAGCCGGGATAAAGAGCGCTGATTTCTGGGTGCTATGATACCCTTGCAGACCCGTGCGGGTCAAGCCCTTTCCCGCCTCCCCTACGGGCAGCGTCGCGGTGAACTTTCTTCCAGGGAATAGGAAGATTCGCCCACCTGGCCCTGTGGATAACTTTGTGGATAACTTTGTGGATAGCGGTGGATAACTGTGGATAACTCCCCGTGGACGGTGGATAACTGGGGGATAACTGCTTATTAACTCAGCTATATTTGGAGGCGCAAGCGTGAGCTATCCCTGAAGATATCCACATATCCACAGGGCCACTGCCAGCCTGCTGTTTGCTTTCGGGCACAAGATTCGCTACACTGTTTAGACACACGGGATTCCCTTCCCGCTCATCCTCGACCCGGGGCCTGGGCGGGCTGTGCCCCAGTAAGCAGCTTTGCTGCATGTGCGCGTAATCGGTCTCTTGCTCAATAAGTCAGAATTATATAATATAATGTTTCAGACCCATTCTTGATCTTCTTGTTGGTTATTGGCGCATAGCGAGAAGCTGCTGAAATTGGCGAGAACGCTGGAGACGGACGTGGAGAAGCTGTTACCGCAGAACATCGAGGCCGAGTGTGGCGTCCTGGGCAGCATCCTGATTGATCCCGAGGCGATCATCCAGGTCGCTGACTTCTTGCGCCCGGAGGACTTTTATCGCGACGCCCATCGTGCCATTTATGAGGTGATACTCCAGCTCTATGAGCGGCATGAGCCGGCGGACTTTATTACGCTCTGCGATGAGCTGGAGCGTCAGGGGAAGCTGGAGGAGGTTGGCGGCGCCAGTTACATCACGTCCCTGGTCAACCAGGTGCCCACCAGTGGCAATATCGAGTACTATGGGCGCATTGTGGAGCGCACGGCGGTTTTGCGCCGTCTGATCCATGCCGCCGGGCAGATCGCGGCCATTGCCTACGAGGAGGGGGATGCCGATGTGGCGCTCGATAAGGCCGAACGCCTGATCTTTGAAATCGGGCGACGGCGCCTGCGTTCGGACTTCTCGCTCCTGAGCGAGATCCTTTCCGAGTATTTGAACAAGCTGGATCAGCTCCATGAGCGGCGCGGGGCTATCGTTGGCGTCCCCACTGGCTTCTCCGACCTCGACCGTCTCACCGGCGGGCTACAGCGCTCGGACCTGATCATTCTGGCGGCTCGTCCTTCGCTGGGCAAGACCTCGCTGGCCCTGAGCATGGCTCATAACGCCGCTGTGCGCTTCAAGCAGACGGTCGCGATCTTTAGTCTGGAGATGAGTAAAGAGCAGCTCGTACAGCGTCTGCTCTCGATGGAGGCCGGGGTTGATCAGCAGCGACTGCGCACCGGTTGGATCGATGATGAGGAGTGGGAGCGCATTATGCTGGCGACGCAGCGCCTGGCTGAGGCGCCCATCTGGATCGATGATACGGCCAGCATCTCCACGGCGGAGATGCGCAGTAAGGCGCGGCGCCTCCAGGCAGAGCAAGGGGTCGATCTGATTATTGTCGACTATCTGCAGTTGATGCAGACGACCAGCGGCAGCGCCCGACGCAACGAGAACCGTGTCCAGGAGATTTCAGAGATCAGCCGAACGCTGAAGGCGCTGGCTCGCGAGCTGAATGTACCGGTACTGGCGCTGGCCCAGCTCTCGCGAGCTGTAGAAACGCGCCAGTCGAAGGTGCCTCAGCTCTCGGATCTGCGCGAGAGTGGTTGTCTGGCGGGGGAGACCTTGGTCTATCTGGCCGACGAGGGGGTATGCTGTCCAATCGAGCGGCTGGTGGGGCGGCAAGGCTTCCGCGTGCTGGCGCTGAATCCGCTGACGCAGCGTCTGGAGGTGGCGCCAGTGACGCGCGCTTTTGCGACGGGGCGCCGGCCTATCTTTCGCCTGGTGACTGCGGGGGGCCAGCAGGTGCGGGCCACGGCCAATCATCGCTTTCTGACTCGCGCAGGGTGGCAGCGCCTGGATGAGCTGAGCGTAGGGCGGGCGGTGGCTCTCCCGCGAGCCCTGCCGTCGGCGGCCTGGTCCGGCCCTGGTCGCGCTCTGCAGACGGCGGAGGCCGCTGAGGGTGATATCATCTGGGATCGTGTGGAGGCGATTGCGCCCGCCGGTGAGGCTGAGGTCTATGATCTGACGGTGGCCGGCCTGCACAATTTTGTGGCCGCTGACCTGGTTGTCCACAATAGCATTGAGCAAGATGCCGACGTGGTGATGTTTATTTATCGGGATGATGTCTATAACCCGGACTCGGAGCGCAAAAATATCGCGGATATTATCGTCGCCAAGCATCGCAATGGTCCTGTCGGCGAGGTAAGCCTCTACTTCCAGGCGAGTCATACCCGCTTCTGTGATCTAGAGCTTTCTCCGCCCCCTGAGTAATCTCTGGATGGATGGCTATGACGTCCTTTGCTGGCTTCCCTTCGGGCAAAAATCCCTATGTCCCTGTGCCGGAGGTCTTCTTCAGGTCGCTCCTGCCAGAGATCGAGGATGTGGCGGAATTGAAAGTGACGCTGCACCTCTTCTGGCTGTTGGCCCAGAAGCGCGGTGAGCCACGCTGTGTGAGCGAGCCGGAGCTGTTGGGCGATCGTGTGCTGTTGAAAAGCCTGAAGCGGCGCGGTGATCCGCGCCCTCCTGAAGAACGAGTACGCCAGGGCCTGGAAAAAGCGGTAGCGCGCGGCACGGTTCTCCGCGTCTACCTCAAGGTGCTCGGTGATGATGGCTCTGAGGATGAGGTCGTTGGCTGGTATTTCTTTAATACGGCCCGCAGCCGGCGCGTCGTGGCTGAGCTGCAGGGCAGTGAGTTGATCCCGGTCCGCCTGCTCGACGTGGGACAGCATCGCTTCGCGCCAGAGCACGGACAGCGCCAGAGCCAGAGTCAGGGCCAGGGCCAGGGAGGCGACCCTTCGCCCTCCCCGGCTGCTACGGCGCTGGCGCGCGTTGGCCACAACCAGACTCAGCATTTACACATTGAGATTGAACGTCCGAATATATTTGTCTTGTACGAACAGAATATAGGGCTTCTTTCTCCACTGATCGCTGATGAGCTGCGCGATGCCGCTGAGCGCTATCCCCCAGAGTGGGTCGAGGCAGCTTTTCGCGAGGCAGTAGAACATAATAAGCGTAACTGGCGTTATATTCGCGCAATCTTGAGGCGCTGGGAAACGGAAGGCAGATAACCTATGGAACGCTTGAATGAGATTATGCTCAAACAGCGACGGCAGCAATTGCTTCAGCAGCGCGCTCGCCAGGCTGGAACGCTGCCGCGAGAGCGTGGGGAGCAGACGATGCGCCTGCCTGAGCAGACAGCTCGCCTGAATCAGCCCCTCTCGCACCCCGGGCGCTCGCCTCGTGGACGGGTTGAGGTGACGGAAGTGCCTGGGGCTGATGTCCTGACCGATACTCTCGCGCTCGAGGGCGGCTCACCGCTCTCGCGTCCAAGCCGGCGGCCTGGTCGTCAGACCGATCGCCTCTATGGCGCGCGTCGAGAGGTCCCGGCGCCATCGCTTCCACGGCGTGCGCGCGACTACTACTATCGGGCTGACGATTACCTCCCATCCTTGCGTGGAGATGCCCTCTCCGAAGAGGTATGGGAGGAGGACGAGGATGACGACGATGAGGGCGGGATGCGCTACGGCGATTGGGAGGATGACCAGGAGTTGCTGGAAGCCCCTTCCCGCCCGGCTCTCTCCCGCTCGACTGTGGCCAGCAGGCTACCCTCGCCAAAGCGTGCGTTCGCGCCCGGCGAGGGCGCTGCGCTGCATCGTCGGACGGAGGGGCCGGCCTCGGTCCCGCCCCCCAGTCTGCCAGGTGGTCGGCTGGCCCTCCCTTCCTCTGGTGCGCCTTCCCCAGCTCGTCAGCAACGGGTGACTCAGCCCCTGCGCCCCAATGCGCTGGCCTCCCCTGCCTTTGCACAGCAGCAGGAGACGCTGCGGCAGCGCCCAGCTCGCCAGACGCCAGGCCACGAGCGGCCAGCAGGGAGATCGCTGGGGGCGTTCAGCTCCAACGCTGGTGGCTCGGCGTTGCCGGCTCCCTTTGGCTCCCAGCGTCCTGTTTGCCCAAAATGCAAGGGGGCGGGCTACCTGCGTCTCGATGTGCCCTTTGGCCATCCGCACTTCGGTAAGCCTATTCCCTGCGAGTGCAAGGAGGCCGATCTCAAGGAGCGCCGGCGCCAACAGCTCCGCAGCATGTCTAATCTCGAAGCCTTCCGCGATAAAAGCTTCAAGAGCTTTAACTATACGGTGCCTGGGGTGCGGCAGGCCTACCAGGCTGCCCTGGGGTATGCGCGCGAGCCTGATGGCTGGTTGCTGCTGGTGGGACCTAACGGCTGCGGCAAGACCCACCTGGCGGCGGCTATTGCCAACCTCTCCCTGGAAAATGGCTCGCTGGTACTCTTCGCAACAGTGCCCGACCTGCTCGACCATCTGCGGGCTGCCTTCGCTCCCGAGGCTCCCGAGGTCTACGATCAGCTCTTTGCGCGCATGCGCGAGGCGGAGCTGCTCGTGCTCGACGATCTGGGAGCGCAGCAAAGCTCGCCCTGGGCCAATGAGAAGCTCTTCCAGTTGCTGAACTATCGTTATAATTTGCGCTATCCAACGGTGATCACGGCTAATCCCCGCGGCTTACAGGCCATCGATGAGCGTATTCGCTCGCGCCTCTCCGATGCCTCTCTCGTGACTATGGTGACCTTTGAGGGGGCGCTGGATTATCGTCCGCGCAATCCTCGTCGGAATTGAGCCGACGCTGGCCTGATCGCCCGAGCGTGCTGCAGCCTGCCCCTCCTTTCCAGACTGGCAGAGAAGAAGGGCATGGCTGTGGTGCGCTCCCCGCCGCTCGCAACTCCTGCCCAGCTCTTCCCCCTCTTCTCTGCGTCTGACTGCCCTCGTCGTCAGGGGTTTCACCAGACTGGCAGGCGGTGCTCGTGGGGCTAATCCCGCCCTTTGAGGGCTTGCCTCTCAGCTCTTCTCTGCCTCTCTTGCTGTTGCCGGAACCTTCTTGCGTGTGCGATACTATCATAATGAGGAGTAGAACGCAGAACGCTATCCCTTCTCTAGCCCTCCACCTCCACGCGCTTCGGGGAGAAACAAGGAGGGTGGGGGGGGAGTCCATGCACGGGTGTGCCAGATGAAACATATCGTCGGGTCATGGAGAACGAGCGGGCAAGCACAGACGAGACGGAGCGTGGGGACATCAGTATGAATGCGGCTGAGGAGAAGCCCCTGGTACGGGAGGCCCTGGTCGAAGATGCTCGCTGGGAGCGGGCTTTGGCCCGCGCTCTGGCCCGCGTCAAAGGCCCCACCGATCTGGCCATTCTCTTCGCCAGTGGCCTCTATGCGGAATCGCTGCCTGAACTCGTGCGTCGTGCCTACGAGGAAAGCGAGGTACGCCTGTTGATTGGTTGCTCTGGCCAGGGGGTGATCGGCCAGGGCGAGGAGCTGGAGGAGACGGCGGCCCTGGCCCTGATGACGCTGCAGTTGCCGGGCGCACGACTGCGCGTGGTGCGCTTTACCCAGGCCCTGGTCGAGGAGTGCGAACGCGCCGAGGAGTGGCATACGCGCCTGGGGCTGCCTCCTGAAGAGGTCAATGCCTGGCTGATTCTGGCTGACCCTTTCCGTCTGGATAGTGAGGCTCTCCTGGAAGGGCTGGCTCGGGCCTATCCCCATTGCCCGATAGTGGGTGGCCTGGCCTCGGCTCACCCCTTGCTGCAGCGAACCTTTGTCTTTCGCAACGGCCAGGTCTTTGGCGAAGGAGGCGTCGGGCTGGCCCTCGGCGGCCCCTACACGATCTTGCCACTCGTCTCTCAGGGGTGTGAACCCATCGGCGAACCCTGGACGATTACCAGTGTCCGCGGCAATCTCGTCGAGACGATTTCTAATCGTCCAGCCTATGAACTTCTTTTAGAGACCTTACAGGAGCTACCACCTTTCCTGCAGCGTCGCGCCCGCCATAACCTGCTGGTGGGCCTGGCTGCCAACGAATACCGCGAGAGCTTTGGACGCGGTAGCTTTCTGGTGCGGCCCCTGATTGGGGTTGACCGGCTCAGCGGAGGGTTGGCCATTGGAGCGATGCCGCGCGTGGGCCAGACAATTCAATTCCAGATGCGCGATGCCAGCACCGCTGACATGGATCTGCGCGATGCGCTGGAGCGGGCGCGCGAGGAGCTACGTGACCGCGAGCCGGTGGCGGCGATCCTCTGCACCTGCAACGGACGTGGCATGAATCTCTTCGATACCCCTAATCATGATGCCGAGGCGGTCGAGCACTATCTTGGTCCCCTGCCGCTCATCGGTCTCTTCTGCAGCGGCGAAATTGGGCCTGTTGATGGCCGTCCCTTCCTTCACGGCTTTACCGCCTGCATGGCCTTGCTCGTGCGCAGGGAATAAAGCCGCCGGGCCCGGGCCTGCAGAGGCGGGGCCCAGCGCGGGAATATGATGCTCGCTCGCCAGGAGCGTCACTATCTGCTGGTCGAAACATTCGAAGTGGCTCCTTTCTCCTGCTCTGCTCCGCTCTCACCTCAAGTGGACGGTGCAGTCCAGACCTGGGCCGTGCCGTCGTTGCTGCAGGAGAGTATCAACCGGCCATCGCGTGACCACCAGGCCGACCAGACGGTGTCGCTATGCCCGTGATAAATCAACGACGGTCGCCCGCTGCTCGCCTCCCAGATTTGAACCGTGCCATCTTTGCCAGCCGAGGCCAAAAAGCGGCCATTGGGAGACCAGGCCACGCTCCACACACGATTCTGATGTCCGCGATAGATCAGCTCCTGATTGCCTGTGGCGGCTTGCCAGATGCGGACGGTGGCGTCGCGTCCTCCGGAAGCGAGGTGCTGGCCATCGGGGGCCCAATCCAGGTTTAAAACTCCCCCCTGGTGACCCAGGCAGATAGCTAGCGTCGTTCCATCGGAAGGTTGCCAGATGCGCACGGTACTATCCTCCGAGCAGGAGGCGAGCAGCTGAGCAACACGGGACCAGGAAAGGCCACGGATCGTATCTTGATGAGCGGTATAAGTGAAGACGGTATTCCCATCACGAGCGTTCCAGACCTGGACGGTGCGGTCGCCGCTCCCAGAGGCCACCTGCTGGCTACCGGGAGACCAAGCCAGGGCATAGATCGGCTGGCTGTGACCGCTGTAGCTGAGGAGAATGCTACCGCTTCTGACCTCGCCGATATAGACCTGATGGTCCTGGCCGCCGAAGGCCAGATAGTTTCCATCGGGAGACCAGGCCAGCGCATAGATCTCCTGCTTCAGGTTCCCACTATTCCAGATCAGCACAGGTCGCCCCGTGAGCGGCTCCCAAATCTGGACCGTCCCGTCCTGCCCACCGGTAGCGGCGAGCTGGTTGTCGGGCGACCAGGCGGCGCAGTAGACATAGCCGTGATGCCCCGTGTAGCGCGTCACAAGGCTCCCTGCCGCGCTGGCCTCAGCTTGGGGGCTGGTACTTGTAGAGCTGGCAGACGTTTGGGTTGGTGTTGATGAAGGGCGAGCTGAGGGTATGGAAGAGGGGGCAGAGGCCGAATTGCCAGCCATGCGCGCTCCGACGGTGCTTCCGGGAAAAGCTCCTTGAGAAGGAGAAACCCTTGAGAAGGTGTGCAGCAGAGCCAACGTCAAACCTCCGCCGAGCAGGACCAGCCCGCCTGCTCCCATAAGGAGTGCGCGCCGCGATAGAGCCTGCTTGCTTCTCGTCTCGGGGGCTGGTTGGGCCTGGGCCGGAGCACTAAAGCCGGGAGGTGGCGGAGTGATCGGCTCGGTCCCTGTTGTGGCAGAACCAGCGTGCTCAGTGGGGGTCGCCAGGACTACCGTCCCGCTGTCGTCTCTCTGCCTTTGTGTCCACTCGTCCTCTGGCAAGATGACCAGGTGACCACAAAGAGGGCAGAAACGTGCCTCTGATGGCAGAGGGGTTCCACAAAAGGGGCAGAACATCACTTCTGTCTCCTTTGTATTAGCTAGAGGCTATCCTCAGTGAAAAGGGTTAAGAGAACAGATGACGTCGCTCTTCCACTGTAATGGGTGTCCCCTTCCAGGTAAACGCTCCTTGACTGTTGTGTTTGCAGGCGAGAAGCAGGGGTCCAGTCGATTGTTCACTCCGACTGGTAACAGCCAACCCGGGGCCAGGGCCGTTCTCAACAGCAAGGTCTCAGGATGCTGCTTGCCTGCTCAGGCTCCTGCTTGCCAGGAGCCTGGCGGAGCAAGGGCGCATCCATCTCGATAAGGTTCTCATCAGCTGAGATCGTAGCCTGGCGGTCACGGCAGAAGCATGTTCTCGTGAGTGTGTTCAGGGTAAAGATCTGCTTAAACAGAGGGAGCTGTCCAGACCTGGGCTGTGCCGTCGTTGCCGCACAGGAGAAGCTGCTGACCATCGCCTGACCAGCGTGCGGACCAGACAGTGTCGCTGTGCCCGCGATAAGTGAAGCGTAGTTGCCCACTGACTGCCTCCCAGATCTGCACCGTGCCATCTTTGCCAGCCGAAGCCAGACGGTGGCCATCGGGAGACCAGGCCACACTCCAGACGCGGCTCTGATGACCGCGATAGATCAGCTCCTGGGTGCCAGTGGAAGCGCGCCAGATTCGCGCCGTGGCATCGCGACCGCCCGAGACCAGTTGCTGACCATCCGGCGACCAATCCACGTTTAAGACTCCCCCTTGGTGGCCGCGGCAGCTGATCAGTGTGGTCCCGTCGGCGGGTTGCCAGATCTGTATGGTACCATCCTCAGCACAGGAGGCCAGCAGGCGAGTCACGGGAGACCAGGAGAGACCGCGGATGACCTCCTGATGCGCGGTGTAGGTGAGGAGAAGGCTGCCGTCGAGGGCTCTCCAAATCTGGACGCTGGCGTCTTCGCCGCCCGAGGCGAGGAGCTGGCTGTCGGGGGACCAGGCCAGGGCATAGATCGGCTGGCTATGACCGCTGTAGCTGAGGAGGATGGAGCCGCTGTGCACGTCGGCAACGTAAACCTGGTGGTCCTGGCCACCGAAGGCCAGGTACTTCCCATTCGGAGACCAGGCCAGGACGTAGATCTCCTGCCCGGGCCAGACACTCCTCCAGCTTTGTACAGGTAGGCCCGCCATCGGCTCCCACAATTGGACAGTGCCATCTTGTCCTCCGGTGGCTGCCAGCAGGCTATCGGGCGACCAGGCGGCGCAGTAGACATAGCCACGGTGCCCGGTATAGTAGCAGATCAACAAACTTCCCTCTGTCGGCGCTTGAGAAGACGACTCGCTAGTGGCAGTCGCGAACCTTCTGGCTGCGGGAGGAGAAGCGGATCGCCTGTCCTCTTCGCCGGAGAGGTTCAGTGTGGCCCAGACCAGACCACCCCCAAGCAGTGCAACGCCTGTTGTCCCCAGGCCAGCAAGAAGACGGCGTCTCCCCACTAGCCGCCCTCCTCCTCGGATGTTGGCCTTTGTTGCAGGCCGCAGCGAAATAATAAAGCCCGGAGGAGGCAGGGTCGAAGGAGCAGAAGCTCGTGATTCATCAAGAAGAGGCGACGAAGGAGCAAGGGGCATGCTGGGCTGCCTCTGCCTGCTGGCAGCTAGCGCGCCATCCCGCTCGCGAGACTGCTCGTCCTCGGCCCCCAGGACTACCTTCTGACCGCAACGGGAACAGAAAGGCGCCTTCGATGACAAAGTTGCACCACAGAAAGTACAAAGCATAAAGCTGACTCCTGCCTCTCTAGCGTATACTGTACGGTTACGGCCTGGCCATCATTGTCGGCGGCAGCCTACAGCTATCCCCCGTCTCCATTGACCTGCCCCATCTTTCTGCCGGCCATCATACCCTTCGCATCTCCACTAAACGCCCTTTGCTCCCTTCATTGTAGGAGAGAAAAAGGAAAGAAGGAAGTCCTGGGCAGGCCCTTTCTGGTCCCACTCGCGGATGGTTTTTCAGCGCTGGCTGTAACCAATAGCCGGGGCCATTCGTAAAAACATTTCGAAACTGCACCGTTCTAGATCTTTCTAGAACCAGACCAGAAAGGGTACGAGAGAACAGTATGCATCGCCTGGCGAAGCTAAGCATGGCTAACAGGAGTATCGTGGCCTTAGCCACCATTGCTGTGCTCCTGTTAGGAGGATATATCATCCCGTTGTTAAAGCAAGAGCTGCTTCCACCGCTTGTTTATCCAGCTATTTCGGTTATCACAGCCTATCCGGGGGCTGCCCCGGCGCAGGTGGAGCAAGACATCACCGATCCGCTAGAAAGCGACTTCCAGGGCAACGCTGGAGTGCAGCGGATCACCTCACAGTCCAGCCAGGGGCTATCGGTCATCACGATCTACTATAACTTTGGAACCGACCTGGACCGGGCCCAGCAGACCATCAGCGAAGAGATTAACAAGGCCCAGGCCAGTCTACCCTCCAACGTCACCCCGCAGGTCCAGCAATATGACTTTGCCGACGTGCCCATTATCACCCTGGCCGTCAGCTCGGACCAGAACCAGCAAGACCTTGCTGTGCGCCTCAAACAGATTGTGGTGCCGGCTCTTCAAGGGATCAATGGAGTAGCGACTGTCAGCGTCACTGGTGTGCGACAGCAGATTGTCAGCATCACTCTCGACCCCAAGAAGCTGCAGCAGTACAATCTGACCGTCAGCCAGGTTGAGCAAGTGCTGCAGGCCAACAACATCACGCTGCCGGCGGGCCAGCAGACCACCAACGATCAGACGCTGGCGGTACGTGTGGGGAACACCCTTGGCTCGCTAGACGACCTCAAGAACCTGGTTGTTGGCGAGCAGGCGGTCCTACCACAGGGCCAGTTTCCGAGCAGCTCCACGGCAGCCAGTGCCAGCGCTGCCGCCGCGCTGCAGCAACAGCAGAGCAATGCCAGCACCAGTGCCAGCGCTGCCGCCGCGGCGGGCGTTACCCTGAAGCCGATCAAGCTTGGCGATGTTGCCACTATCAAGGAAGATCTCGCGCCCTCCACGACCCTGACACGTACCAATGGCAAACCTAGCCTGGGCATCTCGATCACCAAGACCAACGACGGCAATGCCGTCTCGATCTCGCAGGACGTCAACAACCAGCTTCCTGACCTGGAGCGCAAATTAGGCTATCATGCCCGGATCACCATCGTAAGCGACCAGGCCCCCTACATTCAGGAGTCGGTCCGCGACCTGGCTCGCGAAGGGCTGCTCGGCGCACTCTTTGCGGTCGTCGTCATTCTGATCTTCCTGCTCTCCGTGCGCTCCACCCTGGTCACGGCGATCTCCATTCCACTCTCGATCGTGATCGCCCTGATCTGTCTCTGGGTGGGGAACTACTCGCTCAACCTTCTGACCCTCTCGGGCCTGACCATTGCTGTCGGGCGTGTCGTTGACGACTCCATCGTTGTTCTTGAAAATATCTATCGCCATTTGCGAGGAGGAGAAGACAAACGCACGGCGGTTCTCGCAGGGGTCAAAGAGGTAGCGACTGCCGTCACGGCCTCGACTCTGACCACTGTTTGTGTCTTTCTACCGCTGGCCTTTATTGGCGACATTGTTGGCGAGTATGCCCACCCGCTGGCCTTCTCGGTCACGGTGGCCCTGCTGGCCTCGCTACTGGTGGCCCTGACCATTATCCCCGTATTGGCCTACTGGTTCCTTAAGGGACCGGCGGAGAAGGCCAAGAGTGAGCGTGCACTTCCCCAGGAAAAGCCCAGCTTCCTGGAGCGGGGCTATGTGCCCCTGGTGCGTTGGGTCACGCGCCACCGTGCCATTACCCTGGTCGTGGCCCTGCTGCTCTTCCTTGGCAGCTGTGCGCTCTTCCCGCTCCTACCGGTCAACGTCTTCGGCAACCAGGGGGCGACCTCCTTCCGCTTTAGCCAGAAGCTGGAACCGACGGCCAGCCTGGCCCGTCTCGATGCGGCGGCGCGACCTGTTGAAAACATGCTCAGCACCATTCCTGACATCCAGGCCTATCAGGTGACCATCGGCGGGGGTGGCAACTCCCTGCTCAACCTCGGCCCTGGGGCCTCCAATGGCAGTAGCGCCACCTATATCGTCACCGTCAAATCGGGCGCTGATCTCAATCAGGTACAGCAGACCGTTCGCGACCGTCTCAAAGGGCTGCAGGGAGTTGGCACCTTTACCTTCCTGCAGACCAGCAACAGCAACATCGTCGATATCACCGTGCAGGCGCCTGACGAGACCACACTGCGCCAGGCGGCTCAGCAGGTCTACGCTGCGGTCGCCAACACACCCAACACCGCCGACGTCAGCAGCGACCTCTCCTCGGCGGTTCCCCTGATTGATGTCCATGTCGATCCTACCAAGGCCCTGGCCCACGGTCTGACGGCGGTCCAGGTAGGGCAGCTGTTGCAGACCGTTTACAATGGCACCACCGTGACCCACGTCACCCTCAACGGAGTGCAACAGGATGTCGACCTCAAGCTGGGAACGGCCCCGACCAGCCTGCAGCAGCTGCGAGATCTCCGGCTGCCGACCGGTTCTGGTAGCGTTCGTCTCGGCGACATTGCCACGGTCAGCCAGGTCAATGGGCCAACCCAGATCTCACACCTCAACGGCACACGCACGGCTACCATTACCCTGACCGCCACCATCGATAACGTGGGGGCGGTGACGCGCGATGTCGAGAAGCGCATCAACGGCCTGCATCTGCCGGATGGGGCCAGCGCCAGCCTGGGCACCAACACCTCCCTGCAGAACCAGGCCCTGCAGCAGTTCTACTTTATCCTGCTGGTGGCCATTCCTCTGGTCTACATTGTGATGGTGGCCACCTTCCGCAGCCTGGTGCAGCCACTGATCTTGCTCATCTCCATTCCCTTTGCCGGCGTTGGCTCGCTCATCCTGGCGGCCATTACGCACACGCCGATTGGCGTCTCCTCCCTCTTCGGCTTCCTGATGTTGATCGGCATTGTCGTCACCAACGCCATCGTGCTCATCGACCTGGTGAACCAATATCGAGCACGGGGCCTGGATGCGCGCGCGGCAGTCGTCGAAGGCGGACGCCGCCGCCTGCGCCCCATCTTGATGACAGCGCTTGCCACCGTAATGGCCTTGATCCCGATGGCCCTCGGCATTGGAGGCGGCGACAGCCTGCTCATCTCGGGCGACCTTGCCATCGTTGTCATTGGGGGGCTGACCTCCTCAACGGTGCTAACCCTGCTCCTGGTGCCCACCCTCTATGTGCTGGTTGAGGATATCAAGGAGCGCTTCACCCGGCGACCAACTCCGCCCACCACTGGAGGCGAGCGGACCGAGGCCGTAGTCGCCCACTAATTGCTATGGGCTGTCTGCAACAAAGCAGACAGCCCTACCTGCCCGGTTGCTTCCTCCTCCTGCTGTGCCTGGGCTAGGAAGAAAGACATCAAAACGAGGAGACCAGTCTGCTTCTTTGGCAGACTGGTCTCCTCGTTCTTTTTGTTGACCTGGCCGCCCTCCAGGGAAGCGAAAGAAAAGCGACTCAGGCTCGCGGCGAGCCGGCAAATAGCCTGTTGGGAAAGCGCTTGCTTGTTATGCTGCGGACCACAGAGGAAATGCTGATGCGAGCGGGGAGGAAGAACTGACATCATCCCTCGCTCCCTCGCCAACCTGGAGATAGAGAGGTTGGTCAGCGAGGGAGCGTGCAGCCCGACCAACGGAGTGGGCAAGTCGAAGCTCTTCTCTTTGTTCGCCGGGCGGGCACCCAGGCGTGGCGCTGCTGGCTAGATATCCAGTTCCGCGTTCTTGGCGTGGCTTTCGATAAAACGCTTACGAGGGGCCACCTCGTCGCCCATCAGCATATTGAAGACGCGATCGGCCTCTACCGCCTCCTCGATCGTCACCTTCAGAATTGTGCGGCGAGCCGGGTCCATCGTCGTCTCCCAGAGCGTTTCGGGGTTCATCTCACCCAGGCCTTTGTAGCGTCCCACCTCTGGCTCCTTCCCATTATGCTTTGCCTTGTATTCAGCGATCAGGGCGTCGCGCTCCTCATCCGAGTAGGCGTAGCGCACCTCCTTGCCCATCTTCACATGGTAGAGAGGTGGCTGAGCAATATAGAGGTGGCCGTCTGTAATCAGCGGCTCCATATAGCGGAAGAAGAAGGTCAGGAGCAGAGTGCGGATATGGGCCCCATCGACATCGGCATCGCACATAATCACGATGCGCCCGTAGCGCAGCTTTGACTTATCGAAAGATTCACCGATGCCCACACCGATGGCCGTAATAATATTCTTCACCTCCTCGTTTTCGAGCATCTTCTGCAGGCGGGCGCGCTCGACATTGAGGATTTTGCCGCGCAGAGGGAGGATCGCCTGGAAGTGGCGATCGCGGCCCTGCTTAGCGGAGCCGCCGGCGGAATCGCCCTCAACGAGGTAGAGCTCACAACGATCGGGGTGGCGCTCAGTACAGTCGGCCAGCTTACCGGGGAGGGTCGTATCGAGAGCATTCTTCCGCTGAACCAGCTCGCGAGCCGCGCGAGCCGCCTCGCGGGCACGAGCCGAAGTCAGGCACTTTTCGATAATGGCGCGCGCCTCCGAAGGAGTCTCCTCCAGGTAGACCGAGAGCATTTCCGCCGTCACCGCCTCGACGATCGGACGCACCTCGGCGTTATTCAGCTTGGCCTTCGTCTGGGCCTCGAATTGCGGGTTCGGCAGCTTCACACTGACCACGGCTGTCAGGCCCTGGCGCACATCCTCGCCAGTCAAGTTGCTCTCCTTCTCCTTCAGGAAGCCCATCTTACGCGCGTAGTCGTTGAGTGTGCGCGTCAGGGCGCTGCGGAAGCCAGTGATGTGCATGCCCCCGTCCACGGTGTTGATGCCGTTAGCGAAAGAGAACTCCGTGGTATTCCAGCTATCGTTATACTGGAGAGCGATCTCGACCTTCACCTGGTCGACCTCGCGCACGATACTGACGGGGCGGCTTTGCAGGCAGTTGCGGTTCTTATTGAGGTAGCGAACAAACGAGACGAGGCCGCCTTCAAAGTAGAAAGTGACCTCGCGATCGGTGCGCTCATCGCGGAGGGAGATCGTTAAGCCGCGGTTGAGATAAGCGATCTCGCGGAAGCGCTGGGCCAGGATATCGAAGTTATAGTCGCGGGTCTCCATTACCTGGAGGTCGGGGAGGAAAGTGGTTTTAGTGCCGTGGCCCTCAGCCGTCCCCAAATCCTCGACGGGAGTGACGGCCACCCCGCGCTCGTAGCGCTGGCGATAGCGGCGTCCATCGCGCTTCACCTCCACCTCGCACCATTCCGAGAGAGCATTGACCACCGAGACACCCACGCCGTGCAGGCCGCTGCTGAACTGATAGACCCCGCTGCCGAACTTGCCCCCGGCGTGCAGGATCGTCATCACCACCTCCAGCGTCGACATCTCCGGGCGCTGGTGATGTTTTTCCACAGGGATACCGCGCCCATTGTCTTCGATCGTCACCGACTCATCGGCGTGGATCGTGACCGCCACCGTGTCGGCGAAGCCTGCCATTGCCTCATCGACGCTGTTGTCGACCACCTCATAGATCAGGTGGTGAAGGCCGCGCTGATCTGTCGACCCGATATACATGCCAGGTCGGACGCGCACCGCCTCCAGGCCCTCTAGAATCTGGATATGTTGCTCGCTGTAGTCCCCATTGCTCACGCTGTCACGCGGCGCCGCCTGGGAGCCATTGAGTTTCTCCTTCGGGAGAGCGCCGTCGCCAGCTACCTGCTCAGCCGTTGCTGCCAGAGATTCTCTTGCTTTTGCCATAGGGTCTGCACGTTCCTTTAGCGCTAACAGCCTTCTATTTATAGAAAAAGAGCGCAGAAGCCGCTCTCGCCCTCGTAGCTATCGCAGCCTGTAGACTCGCGCGGGCCAGCGTCTATCTGACTGGCGACGAGTACTGCTATGC
>NZ_BDGT01000014.1 GCF_001748285.1 Thermogemmatispora onikobensis
CTGTCGAGACGTAGGGATCGAAAGCGATCACTTCCATCTCCAGGCCGCGGGCGCGCTTGGCCACCTCGCTTCCGACCTTGCCGAGACCAATGATCCCGAGCACTTTATTGCGGACCTCGCTGCCCAGAAAGCGGCTCTTCTCCCACTTCCCGGCCTTCATACTCCGGTCGGCAGCGGGAATATGGCGAGCCAGGGCCAGCAGCATGGCGATAGTGTGCTCGGCGGCAGCGATCACGTTGCCCAGCGGGGAATTCACCACCATGATGCCGAGGCGCGTCGCTGTCTC
The DNA here is from genome assembly GCF_001748285.1 of Thermogemmatispora onikobensis. NCBI lineage: Bacteria > Bacillati > Chloroflexota > Ktedonobacteria > Thermogemmatisporales > Thermogemmatisporaceae > Thermogemmatispora > Thermogemmatispora onikobensis. The sequence goes on from NZ_BDGT01000014.1 coordinate 287, forward strand.
CAGATCGATATTATCCACGCCCACCCCGGCGCGCGCTACAATCTTCAGACGCTGGCCGGCGGTGAGTACCTCGCGTGTCACTTGCGTCTCACTGCGCACGACGAGGGCAGCGTAGTCGTCAATGATCGAACACAGCTCAGCGGGAGAGAGACCGGTGCGCACATCGATCGTGGCCTCTGGCAGATGGGTGCGTAGAAAATCGATGCCCTCCTGAGCCACGCGATCAGCAATCAAAATTTTAACAGTCTCTGTTGGCGCAGGCTGTCTATCCTCAGCCATCACCATAGCCTTGCTCCCCTCTTCCAGCAGCGGCGTTCAGTGGCCTGTGAAGCCGAAAGAGCGCAGGCGCTGCTCCACCTTATCCATTGCCTCGGCCAGATCCTCCTCGCGGAAGTAGCCCAGGTGGCCGACGCGGAAAATCTTGCCCTCCAGGTGCTCCTGGCCGCCGCCCAGCACGACGCCATCCTGCTCGCGTAGGGCCTTCATAAAGGCCTTACCATTGAAGCCCTCTGGCAGACGGACCGCTGTCACCGTATTCGAAGCATAGCGCGGATTAGCGAACAACTCGAGGCCCATCTCGCGAGCGCGGCGGCGCACATAGTCACCGGCCTGGCGATGGCGCTCAAAGATGGCCTCGCGGCCCTCTTCCAGCATCAGCTCCAGAGCGCGATCGAGGGCATAGAAGACGGAGACTGCCGGTGTCGTTGGGTGCTGGCCAACCTCCAGCTTCTTGCGCGAGCTGGCCCAATCGAAGTAGAAGCGCGGCAGTTTGGCGCTCTTATTAGCCTGCCAGGCGCGCTCGCTGGCGGCAATCATCATCACCCCGGGGGGAGACATCCAGCCCTTCTGCGAACCTGTAAAGACAACATCCAGGTCCCACAGATCCATCTCCAACGGGATGCAGCCCAGGGAGCTGACGGCGTCCACGGCGATCAGTGCGTCGGGATTATGCTGTCTGATCAGGGAGGCCAGTGTCTGGATATCGTTGGTCACTCCCGTTGATGTCTCATTATGGGTAACCAGCACGCCGCGGTAGGGGGGCAGCGTCTTCAGGCGGCTCTCTACCACATTCGGGTCGGCTCCCTCACCCCAGGGAAACTCGATACGGCTCACCTGTAGCCCATAGGTCTCGGCGATACGTGCGAAACGATTGCCGAAGGAGCCGATCGTAATCGCCACCACATGGTCGCCCGGGGAAAACAGATTCACAATAGCGCTCTCCTGGCCGCCGGTACCAGAGGCGGGGTACGTCAGAACCGGTGAGCGCGTCTGGAAAAAGTATTGCAGCCGTGCTGTGACACGGCGCAGAATAGCGGCGAATTCCGGCCCGCGGTGGTTGATCATCGGGCGGGCCATCTCTGCCAGGATCTCATCCGGCACCACGGTGGGGCCGGGGATACGGAGATTCTGCTTAGGGATCGGAGCCCGTGGCTCAACCTGGGGAACGGGGATTGAATTCTTTTCCTGCTGAACAGTCATGCACACCTCTTCTTCCTGAAACAGGACTCAAAAGCCGAGCCAGCCAGGCGGTACGTGCCAGCCAATATCTTGCCCCGTTGCAATAAGGCGCGGCGGGATAACATCGCTATTACCCGCCGCAGCCGATGGCGCTGGTCTGATGTTTTCCAGTATAGTCCTATTCAGCGAGGATGTCAAACGAAACGAGCCTCTGTCGACCTGCCGCTGCCCTCCTCAGCTCAACGGCGTCGCGGCGAGGAGGGGAGAGGAGGAAGAGCCCAGAGCAGGCGCTAAGGCGCAGCAACCTTGCTGGCCTGAGTAAGTTAGCTGGAGCGGGAGGTGCGCCCCTCGCCGATGCGATGCAGTTTGACAAAATTCGTGCGTGCGCGACTGGCGACCGGGAGTCCTCCCATGATCACCACGTGCTCACCTTCGCCGAGCAAGTGATCGCTCAAGAGGCGCTGCTCAACAGTGGCGATCAGCTCCTCGGTCGTCCCATGCATCTCGATCAGACGCGGCCAGACGCCCCACCAGAGAGCCAGCTGGCGATAGACGCGCTCCGAGGGAGTGTAAGCCAGGATCGGGCGGCGTGGTCGGTCTTTGGAGATCAGGCGGGCCGAGTTGCCTGAGCGCGTAAAGACCACAATCGCGCGCACACTGGCCTCCTCGGAGAGAGCGCGGGCCGCGTGGCTGACGGCATGCTCCTGAGAGAGGCGTTGGCAATGTGGCGGCTGCGCGGTTCGATCCTCGGCCTCTGTCTCCTGAATAATGCGCACCATCATCGCCACGGCCTCCACCGGATAGGAACCACTGGCTGTCTCGGCGCTCAACATCACGGCGTCAGTGCCATCGAGGAGAGCATTAGAGACATCAGCGACCTCAGCGCGCGTTGGCGTTGGGTTGGTCACCATCGACTCCAGCATTTGCGTAGCCGTAATCACTGGTAGCCCTAGCTGGTTGCACCGAGCGATGACACGCTTCTGGATCAGCGGCACCTTCTCTAAGGACATCTCGACCCCGAGATCGCCGCGGGCCACCATCAAACCATCGGCCACCTCCAGAATCTCGTCGAGACGCGCCACGGCCTCCGGCTTCTCCAGCTTAACAATCAGAGGGATATCGCCCGCGGGCTGCCTCCTACCTGCCTGGGCGGCCATCTCGGCCTGCAGCTTCTGGAGAAAGCGGCGGGCCTCAAGCACATCTTCTGGCCGACGGACGAAGCTCAAGGCCACGTAGTCAATGCCGTGTTGGACGCCGAAACGCAGATCGGCGCGATCCTTCTCACTCAGTGCTGGGGCGCTGACAGCCACACCTGGCAGATTCATGCCTTTGTGCTCCTTGAGCAAACCCCCGTGGACCACCTCGCAGCGCACCGCCTGGCCATCGCTGGCAAGCACCCGTAGCTCCATCAGGCCATCGTCAAGCAGGATGCGATCGCCGGGCTTGACGTCTTGAGCGAGCAGCCCATAGGTGGTAGGAATCACTGTCAGCTCAGTGCTCTGCTCTGAGAGAGGCGTGCCCTCGCCATTGGTGGCCGGTTCGCGCGTCGTGATAATCACCTGCCTGCCAGGCACCAGGCGCAGCGGCTGCCCGCCAGGCAAACTGCCAACACGGATCTTCGGCCCCTGCAGATCCTGCAGGATGGCCACGGGCCAGCCCAGCCGTGCCGAGATGCGTCGGATGCGCTCGATCACAGCGGCGTGCTCCTCGTGGGTGCCGTGAGAGAAATTGAGTCGGGCGACGTTCATCCCTGCCAGCATCAGCTGCTCCAGGCGCTCCTCACTGCTGCTGGCCGGTCCGATAGTACAGACAATCTTAGTACGGCGCATGAACAAACTATGCCCCCTCGTACTCTGCATTCGCGCCCCATTATAGCAGAGAGCTGGCGAGCGGAGTGCTCCCTTTCCTGCCTGCCGGACCCAGGGCTGCCAGCCCACCTTCGTCCCGTTCATTGTCCTCTGTAATCCGGGCCTGATGGTCGGAACGGCCAGTGATAAGCAGAGCAGGCGCGGACCTTTGCCCTGGGCAGACAGGGACGCCTCCATTCCATCTGTTGACAAAATTTTTCGCCCGTGCTATCCTGATGACGCCATTGGGGCCATGCCCTATGCCTTGTTCTGCATCTACTGCGTACGCCACCTAGGCAGCGGCACAGCGTTTGCTCCAGCTCTCTTGCTTCGGCGTTGTCTGTGCATGAAGCGCGCTCTCTGCCTCCGTATCGAACTGGGTAGAGGGGCAGGCGCGTCGTCCCCTGTGCCGGCTGGCTGGAGTGAGTGGAAGGGCAACTTGACGGGCGTGGTTCCGGCATCATATCAATGAGGGTGCTCGCTGGCTCTGTGGGAGCTGGCCACAAGCGTATGGGGCCCGGAGCAAGCTGGCGAGAGAGCAAGTACTGTTGAGGACTTTCTCCCGTTGGGGAGAGGTGAGAAGAGGGAAGCATGGCTGTTAAGATTCGTTTGATGCGTGTGGGTAAGAAGAAGGCGCCCAGCTATCGCATTGTTGTTGCAAACGCTCCTTCGCCGCGGGATGGGCGCATTATTGAAAATATTGGCTGGTACAATCCGTTGCGCGAGCCGGCGGCGGTGCAGATTGATGAGCAGAAGGCGCTGCGCTGGTTGCAGAATGGCGCACAGCCCTCAGATGCCGTGGTCGCGCTCTTCAAGAGCGCTGGAGTGCTGGAGCGCTTTGAGCAGAGCAAGACTGGTTCCGCCTCCACTGGTAAGGCAGAGTAGCTAGCTATGGCCATGAGAAATTCCTCAATGCGCCGCTTGGTGGAGTATATTGCGCAGTCGCTGGTTGATAACCCGGCGGCGGTGCAGGTGCGCGAGGTGCGCAACGACCGTCAGGCGGTGGTCCTTGAGCTGCGGGTGGCGCCCGAGGACTACGGCAAGGTGATCGGGCGAGAGGGCCGTGTGGCCAAGGCCCTGCGTACGCTAATGCGCGCTATGGGCACGCGCGAAGGCCGTCATACCTCCCTGAAGGTCGTCTAGCCTGGTCCCGCTGGCCCTCTTTTTCTCTCGGAAACTCCCAAGAGGAGACAGTGAGCGGGCAATGGCTACCAATTCTATGCAGCGTGATATGGAATGGGCGACCGTGGGACGGGTAATTGCTCCCTTCGGACTGCGCGGCGAGGTCAAGGTCCTGCCGATGAGCGACCTGCCCAATCGCTTTGCGCAGCTGGAGGCTGTCTATTGCGGTTCACCTCCCCGGCGCCATCGCATCGAGCATGTTCGCCCTTACAAAAGCGGCCTCGTCTTGCTGAAGCTGCAGGGCTTCGATTCGCTGACGGCTGCCGAGGCCCTGCGCAACTGCGCGCTACAAATTCCGCTAGCCGAATTACCTCCCCTGCCTCCCGATTCGTATTATCAGCATGATATCCTGAACCTGCGGGTCTTGACCCTCGATGGCCAGGAAGTAGGCTTGATTACTGAGATCTGGCTGACTGGTAGTAACGATGTCTACGCGATCCGCATGCGAGATGGCAGGCAGGTCTTGATCCCTGCCATCAAAGAGGTGATTAAAGAGATCGATCTGGTGCGCCGCACCATGTACATCGATCCCCTGCCAGGCATGCTGGATGATCGTGAGGCCATTATCGATCGTGGCGAATCAGAAGAGGTGGCAAACGAGACAGGCGAAGCGCTTGACCGCTAAGAGCCGCCTGCCTCTTGCTGGTCCCTCTTTCCCTGCCGGGCGCTGACGGCCCTGCTCTTCTGCATCTCGGTCTCTGAAGCTGCGCGTCAGAGTGTTGGCCTCCTGTAGCTCTCCTTCTTTCTCTCCTCTGCATCTGCCTCAGCGAGGGCCAGGCGACGAGCGGATCAAGCAGCCTGCTGTACCGGCTGCCAGATCAGACCTGTCCAGAGCCTCGGCCTGCGCTCCTCTCGACTGATAACCCCAGTTTTGAGGCCGATCTGCTTCTGATAGCTCGAGGAGGCCAGGCGCGCTGCGCTGCCCAGGTAGCGGAGACGAGAGCCGTCGGGCAGCTGTCCCCTGCCAGCTGAGGGTGGCGTTGACCGGATTGGGAGAGAGCTTTTAGACCTTATAAGGTGCCACATTCAGGGCCGCCAGTTCTGGCAAGTGATCGAAAATCCAGACCGCACCGCCGCTACGGAGGCCTGTGGCCGGATTCACCTCACCAATAAATGCCGTACGTGCCTGACTGAGCAAGTCGTCGAGCAGAGGGATGGTCGACGATGCCAGCAGCTGCTTGGGAGCCATATGGACCAGCTGGCGTGCATCCTGGCGTACCTGATCGAGATTAGCCTTCACGCGGTTCAGCTCGCTGTCGATCTGTCCGGCGAGCTGGCGCTGAGTGACCGAGGAATGGGGAGAGCTTGTCAGCGCGATCAGGTCCAGCTCGATATGGCGGATATAGCCGGGCACGGGCAGGGCCTTCTCATCCAGCGTTAGCAAAGGAACGCGCCCCACAGTTGGATCGACCAGGACGGGTGTGCCGCGGGGGACATCGTGGGAGACCAGCTCGGTGCCATCCAGGTAGTCCAGAATCTTCACCAGGGCCTGGTGCATCTCCGTGGCATTGCGCGGAACCCCGGTGCCGCGGGCTGCCGAGGCCCACTCGAAGATCTTGCTCACGTTCTCAAAGAACCAGACGCTGAGCCCTCCGTGGAGCGATAACTGATCCAGCTGAGGCTCGCTGCTAAGCAAGTGTCGCAGATGGTCCAGATTGCTATAGTGGACCATAGTATTGCCGACCGTCTCAGCCTGGGGATCTGGCACCTGGGGGATCTCTGCGTAGTAGCGCCAGTGGGTCAAATCAGCGGTTGGCGAGTCGGGCGTCAAAGCCGCGCTTTCCTCTGTGATCAGAAAGCGACTATAGCTATTCAGGAGATTTTGGTGATTGGGGCTGTTGTAGCGCAGATCGAGGTGGCCATTCACGGGAGTGAACTTCGCTAGCAACAAAGCGCCCCCGAGCTGACTTTTATCGCGCAGCAGCCAGGCGTAGAAACTCTGGCCGCTCTGAGGGGAACGTAGATTCTGCAGATGAATATCGAGTCCATCACAGATCCCGGTCGTATTATCGGCTCCGGTCAGACCAGTATTAAAAAACTCCAGGCGGCCATAGCTGATAGCGGCGGCGCTGCCAGTGGCGGGCGTCTGAGCGGAGTGGGTCAGGAGCAGAGCCATGACGGTGCCGAGAACCAGCGTAGCGACCAGCAAGAAAGAGAGGCCAATGATGGCTCGTCCTCGCTCCGTAGTTCCAAAGTAGAACTCCTGCAGAGGGCTGGCGGAGGAAACGAGCCTGCCAGGGGGGAGAACTGGGCGATCGTAATGAGCTTGAGCCGAAGGGCGGGAAGGAAAAGCTGCGAGCCCGCCTGGAGCGGAGCCAGGCGAAGGGGTAGGCGTCAGGGCCTGAACCGTCTGAGGGGGAGCAAGCAACGGCGCTCGCTCTTTTTCCAGCGTCAACACCAGCTTCTCGATGGCCCGCGGATAATCGTAGGAGCCGTCGAAAGTGGGCAGAGCGGTCCACTCAGAAGGTGTCTCCGTCGACGACCCCTCGGGACTGGCCAGGAAGCGGAGCGCCCCCTGCAAGCGGTGCTGCTCCAGGAGCTTCAAAGCCGTATTGACGGCCATGCGTACCTGATAGGACTGAGCCGTTGTAGAAGTCTGAAATAGGATGAACCACTGGAGATCGGGCAGAGTCTGATTCAAAAAGGAGAGAAAGCCATCGTCGCTGACATGGCTCGGATACACAATGACGGTAGCACCCACCTCCTCAAGCCGCTGGCGCAAACGAGTTAGAATTTGTAATTCCTGATGAGCCTTTGTATCAAGGTCATGACAAATGAAGACGCCAGGCGAACTCATGACGTGCCCTCGCTTTGGCATAGGATATGGCTCTTCTTAACCAGCAAGAATATCTCTGTGAGTATAACATGGTGTGGTATCATATTCAAGCTGAGGGTGTTTTGAGAGGCCGCGTTACTGGCAAAACGGGAGGCTGACGGGTCATAAGCGCAGCGGTCTTCAGCGGCCCGACTAATTTCTGGACCGGAGAGGAGGCAGAGACGATGTACTACACGCAGCCGGCGACCTCCCTCACGCCGGCGCTGGTCATCTACCTGATTGATGCCAGCCACTCCATGAATGACCCCTGTGGCCCCACCACCAAGATGGGGCTGGTCAACCGGGCATTGAAGGAAGCAATCAAAGACATGGTCCGGCGTTCCATTCGCGATGGCATTGTCCAGAGGCGCTACAAAGTAGCGATCTTTGCCTATAGCACAGCAGTTGTCGACGTGCTGGGGGGGGTCCGCGACTTGCCGGAGCTTGTCAAGCACGGCGTGCCAGTCATCAGCGCTGGCGGAGAGACCGACACCGCCGTCGGCTTCGCAGCAGTTGAGAGCCTCCTGCAAAAGCACCTTACCGAATTTGACGCCTGTCCTGCCCCTCTAGTCTGTCATCTGACAGACGCACTCATCACAGCCAGCGATCCCACGCCGATCGTGCGCCGTATTCAAGCGATGGCCGTACGTGATGGGCCGGTGCTCGTTGAAAACGTCTATGTGGCCGATAACATGTTGCGCGCGCCAGTCCGCGACTGGCATCAGTGGGGAGGGGTCACCCGTCCTGGCCAGCTCACGAACGACTATGCGCGCTTTCTCTTCTCCCTCTCCTCACCGATGCCGGAGATCTATCGGCAGAATATCAACAACTACGGCTACAACCTGCAGTCGGGGGCGGCCCTCTTCTTCCCGGGTGTTCACACCGACCTGGTGCGTCTGGCCTTCACCATCTCGACCGCGACCCAGCTGAAATAAGATCGTCTCGCGCCAGAGGAAGGAGCGAGAGCCATGCTATCCGAGGACATCGAGCGGACAGAGCAGCCTGAGCCAACGCATCTACGCTTTGAGACCGATCGAGAGAGCGAGTACTTTACCTCGCACACCATCAATAACCGGGTCGTTTTACGGCTGCTATCGCTGCGCAGCCGCGAAGCCCAGACCCAGGCGCTGGCCAATCAAGACTATGCTCGAGTCGTGGCCAGTCGCGATGGCACAGCCCTCTACTTCTGTGTCTGCGACGGCGTGGGCAGCTCATATCGCGGCGACTTTGCGGCCCGGTATCTGGGCCGCGCCGTGGTTGCCTGGTTACAAGAGCAAGAGGCGCGCACAGGTACGGTCAGGACCATAGCGGCCCGCCTGCGCCAGCGCATGGACGAATGGGCGCGAGCTGCCCAGGAAGAGCTGAGGAGCCTGCCCCTGGCGCCAGAGGCGCCGGCGCTTGTACGCGAGGTGCTGGAAGAGCTGCGGGAGGACTACGGTAGCGAGACCGTCTTTCTGGCTGGACGCATCGCTCTGGCTCCCTGGGAGGCCCAGCTACAGATAGCTCGCCCCACTGAAGCCTTGCTCTGCTGGATGGGCAATGTCGCTGCCCGCCTCTTTGTCTCCGGCGAACACTCCTTTACACTCGGGGGCAGCACCGATGATGAAGGACGCTGGTCAACGGTACGCGGCACGCGCGGCTTGCTCAATGCCTGGAGCGTGGGCCTTTCCACCATTGAGCGCCTGATCGTCTACACCGATGGCCTGCTGCCTCTGGCCTCCTCTCTAAGCGAATTAAACGATCAAGAGCTGCAAGAGCGCGCTCGTGAGCTGCTGCTGCTCCCGGAAAACGACGATATGACCGCGCTCGATCTGCACTGGCTGCCAGCGGGCCACCCGCCCGGGTAAGGCCCTGCGAAAGGCGGGATGACCGTAGAATCAGCAACTCCCTCCTGGTACGCACTGGCCTGCCTCACACCTGGCCTGGTGCCGTTCGCACTGTGAGAGAAGAAGAAGAAGGAGAAGGAGATTGAGCGGTGACACGCTTTCAACCGTTTCCTGGCATGTTTTTGCGGATTGGCTCATCCTATTTCGAATTTCTGCCCCATCCCCTGCTGCCAGCTGACAAAGAAGCCGTATTTGTACTCGAAGGGGGAGAAGCGCTCGTCTATCAGGTGCGCAATCTGGATACGCAGGAACGCTGGGCCCTCAAAGTCTTCAAAGCCTCCTATCGTGGGCCACACCTGATGCGTGTGACGGAGGTGTTGCAGCGCCATGCCCATCTGCCAGGTCTCTATCTGGGCTACCGCATCTGCCTCACACAAGCCCACTATCCAGAAGCGATCGGAGCTTTTCCCGAGTTAGAGTACGCCGTGCTGATGCCCTGGATTGAAGCACGCACCTGGGCTGGTCTCATGCTGGATCAAGCGGCCAGCGTGAATTACAGCTTTGAACAGGCGCGCCAGCTGGCGCTCGCCACAGCTCAGGTACTCTGGAACCTCGAGATTCACAGCCTGGCTCACGGGGACATCGCTGGGAGCAATATCTTGCTCACGCCACAGCTCAGTGGGGTCCAGCTGCTGGACCTGGAGGGCCTCTATGCCCCTGGCCTGCCTCAGCCCAAGAAAGTCAGCTGGGGATCACCGGGCTACCAGCATCGCAATCTACCGCGTCAAGGTCAATGGGGCCCCCACGGGGATCGCTTCGCGGGCGCTGTGCTGCTCACCGAAATGCTTACCTGGTGGGAGCCGCGCGTTCGCGCCTACGTCGCCGACCACGCGGAAACGCTTTTTTCCCCACAGGAATTGCAACAGATTCAGACTCCTCTCTGGCGAGTGGTGCGTGATGTACTGCTCTCTCTCAGTCGAGACTTGCTCTACCTCTTTGATCAAGCCTGGGCATCCTCAAGCCTGATAGAATGCCCTGAACTGGCGACATGGGCCATGACACTCTATTCAATTTTCGTGTAGTCGCATTGCTTTTTCGGAGAATAATCGGTATCATTTTGTCTAAAGCATGTTATACGAATGCTTCTTGAATTGATGTATTGATATGCTTGAGCCGCTGCAAGACAAGGAGGGCTCGCAAGCGGAGAGGCCGGGCAAGGCGCTCTCGCCTGGTAAAAGAGATGGGGGAGACAGGCGGAGCAAGCGAGGTATCTTGGGCGTGAGCTTTGCCGAGCTGACCTCAGCTGTTTTGTGTGCTTCTGGGGGCTGGTCTCAAGCATTCCTGGGTTTGGTTGTCACATTCACAGCGAGGAGGAACCTGCCATGTCCTCACAGGGGGATCTGATTGGTGGTCGTACCCATCAGATGGATGCTGCCGCTCAGCGCTTTCTCACGGAGCTTGCGAACTTTGAGCCGGCTGTCCAGCGCATTACCGCTGCGGTTGCGGACCTGGAAGCCGACTGGTTTGGACGCGGCAGCGTGGCCTATCAGAATGCCATGACTATCTGGAATACGCATATGAGCGCGGTCCTGCGCGATCTTGAGCAGCTCACCAGGGGCTTGCAGGGCAGCTCGACAGCCTTGCAGGATCTGGACCATACGATGGCCTCCCTGTTCAGCGGCTACGAGTGATCGCAGGGAAGCAAAGCAGCACAGTCAGCAGAGACATCCCCTCTCGCAGCCTATTCTCTGGCGGCCTCTGGCTACAGTCGACGGAGGCCGCCAGCACTCTGAGCACCTCAATTTGCAAGAGTGGCAGGGCATCGCAGTCCAATCCCACCGGGTACTGCCGGGGAAAGGGAGGGAGAAGCTATGCGTAACAGAGCACTGGTAACCGTTGTAGGGCCGGACCGTGCTCTCGATCTAGAGCTGCCGACTGATTACACTATCGGTGAACTGCTTCCTTTTCTGTGTGAACTCTGTGCTGCCCCCATGAGCAGGTCGACAGGAGGCGAAGGGGAGGAAGACGGGGAGGCAAGGGCAGAAGAGGAGTGGCTGCTCTTCATCGAAGGGTTCCCTGATCCGCTGGCTTCAGGGCAGACGCTGAGCGAGGCCGAGGTATGCGATGGCATGCGTCTGCTGCTCCGGACTCTTCCTCCCAACAGCGACCAGGTTGCTGCCGCTGACACGCAGGAGCTATTCTTGCCCTCCTTCATTGTCCCAAGCGACAGCACGGGCGGTATTGGAGTAACCTGGGAACAGCTCCCGTTATCCTGAGCTGGCCATGATGAGAAGGTGTTATGCAGAAGCAGGCTACTACCTTTTATCGTCCAGCTCGCGCCTACCCGCCGCGGCTTCCGGACGACGAGATTGTCATTAGCGCCCCACCAACGCTGCAGCCAGCCCAGAGCGGTCCACTCAACTGGCTCCAGTACGTTTTGCCAGTACTGGGCAGCGTGGGATCGGTTCTTTTCATGTTCACCTTCCATACGAACCCGCTGATGATGGTGCTCAGTGGGAGTATGGGAGGTCTCATGATCTGTTCCGGCCTGATCATGGGCTTTGTGCAGCGCTATGCGCTGAAAAAGCAGCAGCAACAGCAGCGCAGCCTCTACCTCGCCTATCTCGAACGGGTGCGCAAGCATCTGCTTGGTCTGGCCAAGGAGCAGCGGCTCATTGAGCAGCGGCTTTATCCTTCCTATGAGGAGCTGGCGGAGCGCGTCGAGAGCCGTCAATACCTGTGGGAGCGGCGCCCCACCGACTTTGACTTCATGATGACCCGTATCGGCTTCGGGCCTGGTCCCCTCTGCTGCCCTCTGCGCGTAGATAGAGGTGATGCCAATTTCATGGTGCAGTATGTACCAGAGCTACGAGCCCAGGCTGAGGCGCTGGTTGCCGAATATAGCTATCTCAACGATATGGCGGCCACCGTCCCTCTGCGCTCCTTTGGCACTCTAGCGATCAGTGGGGACCTCCATGCGGCCCGGGCCTTGGCGCGGGCGATGATCTGCCAGCTCGTGACTTTTCACGCCCCGGAAGATGTGCGCTGTGTGGTCTATTTCCCTGGCGAGCGCGTTGAGGAATGGAGCTGGCTGAAATGGCTGCCCCATGTGCGGCGTCTCCATCAGGTCAAAGCCGAGCGTCGCTATGCGCCCGAGCAGCTCTGTATGCTGGCGACGACTGCCGAGGATCTACGGCGAATTCTGCAACAGCAGATTAAACCAGAGATCGAGAGGCGCACTCGTCTAAGCGAGGAAGCCGGCAACGACCAGCAGCAGCGCAAGCGCGCCGCTCAGGCCTGTCTTCCTCACCTGGTGGTGGTGCTCGATGGCTTTTCCCCCCATCGTCCCATTGGCCAGCTTCCCGAGCTGGAGCAGCTTTTTGTCGAGGCTCCCCGGGCCGGCGCCACGGTACTCTGCCTGGTTGAGGATCGTTCTCAAGAGCCGGCGGCCATTCAAGCGCGACTGGCCCTCTCGGAGGTGGGCGGCCTCCACTTTGAAGAGATCGCCTACGGTGGCCGCCGTCTGGAGGGCCTACTGCCTGATCATGTCGAGCCGACCCTCTGTGAACGCATCGCTCGCAGTCTGGCCCCGCTTACTCTTAGCGAGGCTACCCAGCAGGATCTGGCGCAGGATATCCGCTTACTTGAACTCTTGGGCCTTCCCTCCGCTGATAGCTTCAGTCCTGACGAGTGCTGGCGAACGAGCGAGCGGGAGCACGAGGATTTCTTGCGTGTTCCCATTGGACGCCGTGCCGATGGGTATCCCCTGCTCCTCGACCTGAAGGAGGCCGCCGATAAGGGGATGGGGCCGCACGGCCTGATTGTGGGCGCTACTGGTTCTGGGAAGAGCGAGCTGCTGCGCACGCTGGTCAGCGCTCTGGCTATGACCCACGACCCGCGCTCTCTCAACTTCGTGCTGATCGACTTTAAAGGCGGGGCCTCGTTCAATGATTTCCAGGCCCTTCCTCACGTGGTGGGCGTGGTGACTAACCTGCAAAGCGATCTCGCGCTGGTTGATCGCGTCTATGCGGCTCTGCTCGGCGAGCAGCAGCGACGCCAGCGCATGCTGCGTGACGCAGGTAACCTCGACAATATTAAGCAGTATCGCGCCAAGTGGAAGATGCATCCCGAGCTGGAGCCAATGCCCCATCTGCTGATCATTGTCGATGAGTTCGCCGAATTGATTGCCCAGCGTAGCGATTTCTTGGATCTTTTTGTGACGATGGGGCGTGTCGGGCGTAGCCTTGGCCTCCACCTCCTCTTTGCTACCCAGCGTCTGGAGGAAGGGCGCATCAAGGGATTAGAGAGCCATCTGCGCTATCGGATCTGTCTGCGTACCTACAGCGCGGCAGAGAGCCGGACAGTGCTGGGAACGGCAGATGCCTACTACCTGCCCTCGGTCCCAGGTATGGGCTACTTCAAGGTCGATGTCGAGACCTATGCGCTCTTCAAGTGTGCTCTGATCTCAGTCCCCTATTTGCCATTGAAAGAACAAAATTCGATAGAAAGCAAGATCCGCGTCTTTACTGCTAATGGAAAGCTTCTGCACTACCAGCAAGTGAGAGGCAATGAGCGCGGGCCCTTGGTCTCTCGGGCCGTACCTGGTTCTGCCGAGCTGCATACAGAAATGGATGTCATTATTGAGCGCCTGGCCCAGGCGGTGCCGTCGGCCTTCACGCGGGCCATCCACCAGGTCTGGCTGCCTCCGCTGCCCCATGTTCTCACGCTTGAGGCGGTGCTTGCCCGCACAGAGCAGCCGCGGCTGACGGGGTGCTACGAGAGCGAGATTCCGCCCTTTGGCGATTTGCGTGTGCCGGTTGGCCTGCTTGACAAGCCGCTAGAGCAGGCGCAAGAGCCGCTGTGGCTGGATTTCTCCGGCACTGGTGGTCATCTTTCCATCGTTGGGGCGCCCCAGTCCGGCAAGAGCACCTTTCTACGCACGCTGGTTACGGCTTTTATGCTGACACATACGCCGCGCGATGTCCAGTTCTACTGCATTGACATGGGAGGGGGCCGCCTGCGCATCTTTGAGCAGGCCCCTCACGTGGGCGCTGTCTGCAGCCGGCCCGAGCGCGACAAGATCAGGCGCGTGGTGCGTCAGATGCGGCGAGTGATCGAAGAACGTGAATTCCTGTTCCGTGAGCGCGGCATTGACAGCATGACAACCTTCCGTGCCATGCGCCAGCGCGGCGAGCTGGATGACGTGCCCTTTGGCGATGTCTTTCTGATCATCGATAACTTCGCCCAGTTCCATCAAGACTTCGATCAGCTGGAGCCTGACCTGGTCGAAATTGCCTCTAGCGGCCTGGCCTATGGCGTCCATCTGATCATCGCAACCAGCCGCTGGGCCGAGGTCCGTCCCCGTTTGCGCGACAATATTGGCACGCGCTTAGAGCTGCGCCTCAACGACCCTGTCGATTCGGAGCTAGGGCGAGCGCTAGCGGCGGCCATTCCTGCAGGTGTGCCGGGGCGTGGGGCCAACCGTGAGAAACTCTTCTTTCAGATTTCCTTGCCGCTGCTGATAGATGACAGGCAGGCAGAGATCGAAGATCTCCATCAGCGTGTTCAGCAGTATCTCCTGAGCCTCATTGAGCGCATACGTCAGGGCTGGAAAGGATTAGTGGCCCCGCCGGTCTTGATGCTGCCGCCGCTGGTGCGCTGGGAAGACCTGCCGGAGCCGTTGCCTGGGGAGCCGCCAGGGGTACCGATCGGGCTGGAAGAGTTTCGTCTGAAGCCAATCTATATTGATCTGATTGGGGGTGGTCCCCACTTCCTGATTCTGGGCGACAGTGAGTGTGGCAAGACCACGCTGCTGCGTAGCTGGATACGTGGTCTGGAGAAGCGCTACACGCCTCAGCAGGTCGCCTATGCTATCATCGACTTTCGCAAGCGGCTGCTGGACTTTATCGACAGTCGGTCCTTATTGGTCTATGCCTACAACAGCCAGACCTTAACGAGCTGTGTAGGCAATCTCAAAGTGGACCTGGAGCGACGTCTCAGGAAGGTCTCGGAGGTGCCGTTGAGCGAGCTACGTCGCCCGCGGCAATGGGATGGCAGGCATTACTTTCTCTTCGTTGATGACTATGAGGCAATTGGGGGGATGAGCGGCAGCCCACTGATGCCACTGCAAGAATACCTGATTGTGGGGGGCGATATCGGCTTCCATCTGGTGCTTGTACACCGTGTGGGAGGGGCCTCCCGAGCTCTGTTTGAGCCGATCATGCAGCGTCTCCGCGAGATGGGAACGCCGGGCCTCATCATGAGCGGTGACCCGATGGAGGGGAAGCTCTTACACGGCCAGGCGGCGACGCCCTTGCCACCTGGCCGGGCCTACCTGGTGCAGCCGAAGCATCCACCGATGTTGGTGCAGCTCGCCTTTGCGGCGCCGCAGTGGGAGGAGCCTCAACCCGCGAGTTAGGCTAACGATCGCGACCGTGCAGGCGGCGAGGATTCAGTCGGGGATGGGGAGGCGCTGCGGGACCAAGGTCGTCGGGTAGGTGAGGTCCTGGTAGAAGGGGACGCTCGGCGAGCGAGCGACTGAGATCATCGCTGGTCGGGGGATAGCGATAGGAACGGACATCCCGCCTCTGGGCAGCGGCCAGCTCTTCACGCGCCGGTCCGCCTCCGCCAGCCAGCGCAGAGGGCTGCTGAGAGGGTGGTGCAGGTAAGGCCCCCTCAGCCTGGCTGGCTGGTACAGGAGCCAGAAACGGTACGGCGCTCCCGATGAGAGCGGCATCCCGTCCCAGATACGCCGGAACAATGCTCAGAGCCTGTACACGCTGGCTCTCCTCCACCGTCGGTGGCCCCCCAGATTGTGAGAGCAGCGAGTGGCGCAGATGGCTGAGCAGGAGCTCGTCGGCATTGAGCAGGCCGTTACCCACTACTACCACCTCGGGAGCAAAATGGCGCACATAATGGGCCGCAGCAACTCCAAGCCAATGCCCTACCTCCTGATAGAGAGCGAGCGCCAGCCCATCGCCTCGGGCCGCTTCCTCGGCCAGCAATTGGGCGCTGAATTGCTCACGATTGCTAAGGCGCTGAATCAGACTACTCGGCTCACCCCTACGAGCGGCGCGCTGAATCAGACGCTGGAGCGCCTCTAGCGAGACCAGGGTACTGATGCAGCCGCGACGCCCGCAGCTACAGCGCGGGCCATTATTGGCGACAGGCAGATGACAGACGTGGCCAGTGCAGTCGCGGGCCGTCGGCTCCGGTTGCCCATCGCTGATCAGGGCCGCTCCCACAACCGCTTGAACGGTGAGCAGCAAAGCACGACGTCTGCTCCTGGCGGCGCCAAAGGCATATTCGCCCAGCGCCGCCGCATCCACGTCGCTGTGCAGGCGCACGGGCAGGTGATAGCGCGTTTCCAACAGATCGCTCAGGGGGAAGTGGTTGAGTGAAGGCAGGAGAGGAATGAGAAAAGGACGGCGGTATGTCTGGTCAAGTTTTCCTGGCAAGGCCAGGCCAATGCCACGCAAGGCGTAGCCTGCTCCCGTGGCTCGCTGCAAGGCGGCATCTATCGCTCGTAGATATGGCTCCAACGTGGCCCGTGCTGGACGCCCGCGCAGCGTTCTGGCTTCGAAGCGCTCCCAAACCTGACCGTCGGCAGAAATAATTGCGATCGTTGCCCGACTGCTTCCAATCTCCACCCCGACCGCTGCGCTCAGCTCTCGCACCATATCATGATCCTGCTAGCGGCTTCTGCCCGGGTGCAGCACTCTATCAGAACAAATGTTCTACATGTGGTAGACCCGGGCAACATATGCAGAAACAATAACTACAGTTTATGCAATTCAAAGTATACTCACTGTTGAGAACATTTGTCAAGAGCATCTGTTCGTCTCGGGGGTGCCCTGGCACTGCCGGAGCAGGCCGGCGGACGGCGAGCGAATCGAGCGCGTGGAAGGGGCGAGTTCTGGCGAGGCCGATGGCCTGGGGTTAGCAGAGGAGGCGGAGCAAGCAAAGGAGCCACCTCGCTGATTCGGCGAGGTGGCTTCCTGCTCCCGCTGGCAGACGGGTGGTAGTGAACAAACAAAAGAAAGCGCAGGCTGCGGGCAAAGCGAAAGCAGGCTCAAGCGATAGCGGCCCAACCACGCGCGCGCTCCACCGCATTAAACCAGCGCCGATAGAGTGCCTCGATCGAACCATTGCCCCGCGGGCGGTAGACCTTTGCCTCGTGCCAGAGGCGGGCTGTTTCCGTCTCATCGCGCCAGAGGCCGGCTCCAATCCCTGCCAAGAGAGCGGCACCCAGCGCTGTTGTTTCCTGGACGGCGGCGATATGCACCTCGACTCCAGTAATATCGGCCAGCGCCTGCATCAGGAAGCTATTTGCCGAGGCGCCCCCGTCGACCTTCAAGCTACCGATTGGGCGTCCCGTATCCTGGACCATTGCCTGCAGCACGTCGCGCGTACTGAAGGCAATCCCCTCCAGGGTAGCCCGCACCAGGTGAGCGCGTGTTGTCCCGCGAGTCAGGCCGATGATCGTGCCGCGGGCGTAGCTATCCCAATAGGGGGCGGCCAGGCCGGCCAGAGCTGGCACAAAGAAGACGCCGCCGCTATCGGGGACGGAGAGGGCCAGCTCCAGCGTCTCCTCGGGGCTATGGACGAGGCCGATATCGCGCAGCCACTGGATGGCGGCCCCGGCCACATAGATGCCGCCGTCGAGGGCGTAGACGATCTCCTCGCCGCGTGACCAGGCAACCGTTGGAAGCAGGCCGTGGCGCGAAGTCGGCAGCGTCTGGCCGGCGTTGAGCAAGATAAAGGCGCCAGTACCGTAGGTTACCTTCACGTCGTTGGGGGCGTAGCATGCCTGGCCAAAGAGGGCCGCCTGTTGGTCCACCAACGAAGCGGTCAGTGGCAAAGGGCAGCCGAAGCGCTCCGCCGAGATCGTCCCAAAGAGCGAACAAGATGGTTGAATTTCGGGCAAGATCGAGCGAGGGATCTCCAGCAATGCCAGGATCTCCTCGTCCCAATCGCGCGCGCGAGGATTGTAGAGCATCGTCCGTGAGGCTGTTGTCTCATCGGTGCGATGCTCGCCCAGCAGGCACCACATGAGCCAGGAGTCGGTGGTACCCGCCAGTAGCTCGCCACGAGAGGCCAGTTCGCGTGCCCCGGGCACATTATCCAGAATCCAGCGGATCTTCGTCGCTGAAAAATAGGGATCGAGCGGCAGCCCGGTGCGCTCGCGGATCAAGCGTTCGGCCCCCTCGCGGCGCAGCTGCTCGCACAGCAAATCGGTGCGGCGGTCCTGCCAGCTAATCGCATTGTAGAGTGGTTGCCCGCTGCGCCGGTGCCAGACCACTACCGTCTCGCCCTGATTCGCCAGGCCGCAGGCCAGCAAAGAGACCTCGCCGGCGGCCTGTAGAGCAGCGCGGGCATTCGCGATCACGCTCTCCAGCAAGTCAGCGGGATTCTGTTCCACCCAGCCCGGTTGTGGATAAGTCAGTGGCACCTCGCTCGCTGCCTGGGCCAGACAACGAGCTTCGGAATCAAAGATGAGCGCTTTGGTGCGGGTGGTTCCCTGATCGATAGCGAGTATTGCGGGTACCATCATCCTTGCTCTCCTCCTCCTGTACTGATGCCCTTCCCAACGCAGCATGACCGATGGTATCTCATCGCCTCTGGTCTTGCTCGTACCCGATTGGCTCCTGGCTCGCAGGCAGGGAGCCAGAGGTGGCAGACGCACGAGCAAGACCAGGGGAGCAAGCAGGTTGGGTCGGTCGGCTAGAGTGCGCTCCTCTGCTACGTCGTTGACGAGCCTGAGATCTCGGCGGAAGGTGAGGAGTTGCCCAGGGCGCGAACGGTCTCCTCGATCGGCACCGTCTTCAAGACTTCCGGTCGAGCGATGAGCAGCCAGACGAAGTAGATCAGGCCGAGGGCGAACATTCCCAGAGTATAGAGCCAGGGAACAGCAAACTGCCCATCGCGGAAGATTAGCAGTTCGAAGACGAGCCAGACGAGGGCCAGGATAATCACCGGCCACTCAAAGAGACCCAGATTGAAGCCGCCGGGGATGGAGGGCAGGCGTCGCCGAGCGACCACATAGTAGATCACAGTCAACAAGTAGATAATCGCGGGCAAGAGCGTGGCCGCTGAGAAGAGATTGCTGAGGGTTGTCGTCTGGTTCAGCGCCAGGCCGATGCCGGCGAAGAGGGCCAGGACCAGCTCGCACAGGACAAAGGAGAGCACGGTTGACGGAACGGGTGTGCCCGTATTGGGATTGACCTGGCGCAGCCAGTGCGAAGCAGGAAAGCGCTCATCGCGTGACATTGCCCAGATCAGGCGTGTCAGGGTGATAAAGATCACCAGGCCGCAGGCAAAGATTGAGAAGGTCACCAGCACCAGGAAAATATCGCCCACGATCGGCCCGAGGACATGAGTAATGATATCGGCCACCGGTGTCGCGGAGCCAGCCAGGGCCTGCAAGTTGTCCGAAGCCAGGTTGAGAGCGATCAGAAAGGCGAAGCCAACGACGCCGCTCAGCAGGACTGAAGACCACATAGCAAACGGCACTGTGCGGTGCGCCTCATGCGTCTCTTCAGCCAGATTCGCGGCGGCCTCGAAGCCAACGATCGTGAAGGCCCCCAGTAAGAAGGAGAGCATAAAGGGGCCGCTGGAGAAGAGGCCACCAAGACTGAAGTAGTTAGCTGTTGACACGCTGCCTGTGCTGAAGAGATGATCAGGATGCAACAGGCCGCGGACACCGCCGACGATCAGCAGGAGCAAAGTCAGGCCCACGATGCCGACCACCTCCGTCCCGACGGCAGTGTTGTTGATGCGCGTCGCCCAGACAGTAGAAAAGAGCACGAGCAGCGTCTGGATGAGGATCACTGCGGCGGTGGCGATCCAGGCATTGACTGGCGTCTCTGTATAGCCAAAGAGCGTTGGCAGAACTGTCTGCGCCACCGCGTAGTCGACCGCCACAACATCAACCACCAGGAAGGTGAAGGAGATCCAGCCTGTGAGCCAGCCAATCTTCGGGTTAATCAACCGCGAGGCCCACTGATACGAGTAGCCGGCCAGTGGAATGCGCGAGGCCAGGGCCCCAAAGACGAGCGCCACCAGAAGCTGACCAACGATGACCAGTGGCCAGGTCCAGATACCAAGAGGCCCGCCCCAGTTCAGCACTGAGCCGTAGGTGGTGAAGATACCTGTCGTGATCGAGATAAAGGAGAAACCCACGGCGAAGGAAGCAAAGCGCTTCAATTCGCGGCGGAACTCCTGCCGGTAACCAAACTGTTCGACAAGCTGCTCTTCTGAGACCAGCTGTGGTTGCTCGCTGAGCGACATAGAAGGTGCTCCTTTCTTCTGCAGGGCAAACAACTGCGCATCCTTGAGGAACTACTGGCTGAGGGTCAGCTGCAACTCACCCCAGCCCGGTGGGCGCTACGCTAGCTTGCTAGCCGGGCTGAGGCGGTCCTCAGCTCGGGCCTCATGGGCGCGCTCCCCTGCGCAGCAGACCATGTGATAGCTTCATCCCGATGGGGAATGAAGGAAGGAGTAGCGGACCTGAGCCTGCCCGTTCCGGCGCTGGGCAGACCAGGCGAGCAATGGCCAACTCTAACGTTGACCAGGTTCCTGGGCCTGGGCAGAGAAGAGCTGAGCAACATTGGCGGCGAACTGTGACGCCAGCCGATTCGCTGTTGCCCGGATGATAGCCTCGCCCAGGCTGGCCAGGCGCCCCAGCATCGAAAGCTCGATCGTGTAACGTACCTCCGTTCCTCCCGCGATGGGGATCAGGTCAACCACCAGGTGGGCACGGAAAGCCCCGGCCATTGCCAGCGGCTCGCCGACCATCTCAGCGACCAGATGATCAGGCTCACGCGCCTCCAGCAAGGCACCGTGGGCGCGGGCGCGGATGGTCATGAATTGAATCTTGACCGCCAGCTGCGCCTCATAGTGGGTATCGTCCAAACGCTGTGCCTGCTCACAGCCGGGGACGACTCGACAGAGCTGGGCCGGGTCCATAAAGATCTGCCAGACCTCTTCCCGAGGCGCGCTGACACTGACCGCTCCGTTGAGCTTCATGATACACCTCCTGGCAGCCTGGCTGCCACCTCTTTCCCCATGAGCAAGGAAGACTCATGATCGATCTCAGGTCTGACCACTGTGCCGATAGCATAGATGCCCGGAATATTGGTGCGATAATGGGCATCAACAGCGATCGCGCCGGTGGCGGTGAGTTCGATCCCGCTGCCTTTCAGCCAGTGCGTGCCTGCCAGCAGGCCAGCGGCGTAGATCAGGGTATCAACCTCGACCTCCACCGACTGCTGATCATCAGAGAGCAAGCGCACGGCGGAGAGACGAGGGAAACCGCAGATCTCCTGTATGGTTCCGCAGAGCCTGACAGCGCGACCGTTACTGCTGGGGGGGGCTGCCGTGATCACCTCCAGACCCGCCTCCACCAGACGCCTGGCCGTGGCCAGAGCATAGCGCGAATCCCCGTATACCAGGGCGCGCCGCCCCGGCAGATAGCCACGGGCCAGCAGCTGCAGAGCCAGTACGGGGGTCATGACGCCCGCCGGGCGCGTTCCCGGAATGGCATCATGCTCGCGGGGGCGCTCCACGCCGCCGCAGGCAATCACCACCTGGCGAGCACGCAGCTGCGCCGTCCCCTGGCGCCGCCGGACGACCAGCGTATGGCTCGACTCAGCATCGCTGCCAGGCAACAGCCCCACCGCTGTCGTTTGCAGGAGCAGCCTCACCCCCGCTGGAAGCTGAAAATGCTCTAGCAGCTCCCATTCTGCTCCAAAGCCGTCGGCTGGCAACAGGTAGCGCAGCAGACCACCCACCTGCTCCTGATACTCGAGCACCACCGTGCGCCCGAGAGCCGCGACCCCGCTGTGCAGCAAGCTCAAGGCGCTCAAACCAGCTCCGACAATGGCCACATCATAAACCTCTCCCTCATGCAAGTCTTCCATCAGAGGTATGTCCTCCAAGGTATGTACTGACATCTGCTCCTTCCTCATCTACATCCTTTGTTCCTGTTCCAACCGCAACCGCCCTTTCAGCTCCTGCCCGTTGTTCTCACCTGGGCCGCTCGCCGCTGCGGGCGCTCGACCAGCAAGCGCGAGCCTGGGGCATGCTTCTCCAGAGACAAAGGATCGCGTCCCAGCTCCTGCTGGAACAATTCGATCAGGCGAGGGAGACAGAGATTGCCCTGGCACTCGCCCAACATCGCGCCCGTCCGTCGCTTCAGGCCATCCAGGGTCTGCGGAGGGAGAGGTGAACGCAGAGCGGCCAGAATCTCGCCGCGAGTAATCGAACGACAGAGACAGATCACCTCGCCATCTTCATGTGCGGCTTCACTCAACGGCTCCGGCAGCCCTTCGCGGTAGCTTGTACGCAGGCGCAGCCCCAACGTCTTCCCGACCAGCGTGCCAACATAGCGCCCGATAGCCGGTGAAGCCGACAGGCCAGTAGAACGAATGCCAGCTACATGAAGCAGACGCTCGCTGACGGTTGATGGGCGAATGATATAGTCGCCAGTGCTGCTCACAGCACGCAAGCCAGCGAACTGGCGCACAGTGGAGGCCGTGGCCATTGCCGGCACCAGCCTCCCCACTCCTTGGCGAATGCGCTGCTGTCCCTCTGTGGTTGTTGCCAGGTCTCGCTTATCGCTGACATCCTCCGCCGTTGGCCCAAGCAGCACGCCGCCAAAAACAATCGGCGTCACCAAAATGCCTTTGGAGACCTCGCTTGGGACCGGCAAAATAATCTGCGCTACACCGTGATCTTCCTCGGTGATCAGAAACTCACCCTTGCGCGGTGTGAGGCTGAAGGAATGATCACCCGCCAGACCTGCGATCTCATCGGCCCACAGTCCAGCGGCATTGACGACGAGGGCCGCTGAGAAGGTCTTGCCGCTAGCCGTATGCACCCGAAGCCGTTCTGGTGCTACCTCAACGGCGTTCACGCGCTCGCCTAGGAAGAGGCGGGCCCCATTGAGGATGGCATGCTCGCAATAGGCGCGCGTCGTCCAAAAAGGATCGATCACTCCTTCGCCTTCAACCAGGACGCCGCCGACGATCCGCTCGTTCACGTAAGGGGCTGCCTCCAAAATCTCCGCCCGGCTCAATGGCTGCAGCGTGACCCCATTGGCTTCGGCTTTCGGCACGATCTCCCTGGCAATGGTAGCCTGCTCCTGCTCGTTGAGGGCCACCATCAAGGCCCCCGTCTGCAGATAGGGAATGTGCAGACGCGCGATGACCTCCGGCCACAGCTGGCGCGCTTCGGCCAGCAGGCGCGCCTCCAGGGTGCCGGGCCGGGCATCAAAGCCAGTATGAACAATAGCACTGTTGGCCTTGCTGGTTCCCTCACAGACGTCGGGGTACTGCTCCAGCAAAGCAACGCTGGCATCATAACGCGCAAGCTCACGCAGAATCGCGCAACCAACAACACCCCCACCGATCACAAGAATATCAACATCAAAATCTCTGCTGGACATCTCCATATACCTGCCTGATTACCTTCCTCGCTGGCACTGTCCGCCTCGCCCGGCCTCGCTGAGCACACACTCTCGCAACGACGACCTGCGCAGGCCCTAAGCCCTTCTGTTCCCTCCCTTCCTCCCTCTCGCTTCTATCCAGATGGATGTGATAACTTATGATATAAGTTTACGGATTAGACGATGATTTGTCAACATTTTCTCTCGTATCATTGACACGAGGCCGCCAGGCGAAGGACGAGGATGGCTAAAGTCGGGGGGATAAGATGCTAACCGTAAAGCAAGCAACGTCGAGAGGAGAGGCTGCCTTCTGGAAAGAGATCGCTGACTCAAGCGAAGGGGCGATTGATCAGCAGCGGCCTCTCAAGTTCAGTCCGCGCTGGGGGGCAGTGGCGCCGGCAGAGCAAAATCGCTGATGTGCCGGCGCCAGCTAGAAAGGACTAACGAGGTTCAGAGCCACCAACAGCCCGCAGAGCAGCAGACAGCAGGCCAACGCCAGACTATCGGAGCCAGTCCACTGCAGCGCGTGCAACTTACTCCGACGCCAGCCGCGGTAGCCGGCGCGATAGCAACGGGCCTCCATTGCTGTGCTCAGCATCTCCACGCGCTGCAGCCCGCTCATAAAGAGGGGCACAATGATCCCACTCAGCGCGCGAATACGCTGCACAGGATTACCCCGTCCGAAGCGCACGCCGCGCGTTGCCTGGGCGATGCTCAAGCGCTCCACCTCGGTGATAAGGAGCGGCACGAACTTCAGAGCAATCACAAAGACCATGACCAACTCGTGAACTGGCAGCCCGAGACGACGGAGTGGACGCAGCAAAGCCTCAGCCCCGTCAGCCAGGTCGACCAGCGAAGTCGTCAGCATCAGGAGCGAGGTCAAATAGTACAGGAAAATCACCCGCAGATCGACTTGGGTGCTATGAATGAGGCCCTCCCAAGAGATCGTCAACGGACCCCAGTGCCAGATGATGCTGTTTGCCTGTGTGCTTGAGGTATAGAACAGGACCTGAAAAGCATAGAGCACCAGCAGAAAGCTAATGAACATGCGCATACCCTGCAGCACGTAGCGCAGCGGCAGACGAGAGAGCCATTGAAGAAAGAGGCAGAAAACGAGGCAGAACGTCAGAGCGGCGAACTGGCTAATATAGGTAAAAGCCGCCACGGTCAAGGCAAAACACAGAATCTTGGCCCGCGGATCAAGGCGTGTCAGCCAGGAGCCGTTATCGACGTATTGACCAAAGGAGATATGGCGCGAGATCTCGATCATAGTGACCACCTGCTGGCAAGTCTCAAGAAGAGGAGAGCTGAGGCTTCTGGCTGGCGGCCTGCGGAAGAAAGCGAACCAGCTCCTCTTCAAGCTCGGCTAAGGTCAGCACATCGCAGCGGAGAGCGGGCCAGAGTGAGCGCAGGCCCAGAGCGATCTGTGTCGTCTCAGGCAAAGTAATGTCGAGCGCCAGCAGCTCCTCTGCGTGAGCCAGCACCTCGCGCGAGCTACCACTCAAGATCACCCGTCCCTCGTGGAGGACGATCACCTGATCAGCCAGCGCTGCCACGTCGGCCAGGCTGCTAGAGGTGAGCACAATCGTCAGCTGGCGTTCCGTCTTTAAGCGCTGCAGCAAAGCCAGCAGCTCCTGCCGGCCCTGGGGATCGAGACCTGCCATCGGCTCATCGAAGAGAAGAGCCTCCGGCTCTAGTGCCAGCACCCCGGCGATTGCCACGCGGCGCTTCTGTCCGCCGCTCAGGGAAGCAACATAGCGCGTACGAAACTCCTCATAGGGAAGTCCTACCGCCTCCAGCGACTCCTGAACCAGGCGCCGCGACTGCGCCGGCGAGAGCTTTTTCCGACGAGGCCCGAAAGAGACATCCTTGCCCACCGTCTCCTCAAAGAGCTGGGCCTCCGGCGACTGGAAGACGATTCCGACGCGCAAGCGCAGGGCCTCAAGATCGAAAGTAGCCTGGTGGATATCCTGGCCGCGGAAGAGAACCGAGCCGCGACTCGGTCGCACCAGGCCCAGCAACGTCAGCAACAGCGTTGACTTCCCGGCCTGCGTTGGCCCCACAATGGCGGTAATCTTCCCCTCGGGGATCGTCAGACTGCAGCCCTTGAGGGCCTCGACCGCAAAGGGAGTTCCGCGCATGCGGGTATAGAAGACATCCTTTACTTCAAAGAGCATAAAGCCGCCTTCAGATCCTCCAGAGTCAGAATCACCTCTGGGAGCTGCGACCAGCCTCTGGCGCGCAAACGTTGGCCGAGCCGTGTAATCAGTGGCAGGCCCAGACCAGCGCGCTCCAGCTCCTCCCGATGGCGCAGAACATTGGCCGGTGTCCCATCCAGCAAGACATGCCCCCGGTCCATGACAATGACGCGATCGAAATCGACCAACTCGTACATATGATGGGTAATATGGAGCACGGTAATGCCTCGCTCACGTGCCAGGCGGCGTACCGTCTCGAGCAGCTGCTCGGCAGTGCGTCCGGGGATCATCGTCGTCGGCTCATCGAGAATCAGGTAGCGGGGGCGCATGGCCAGGACGCCAGCCACGGCCAGACGCTGCTTTTGGCCCTGAGAGAGATCGCTCACCGCGTGTCTGGCGTATGGTCGCAGATCCAGCAGATCGAGCATCTCCTCAACGCGCTCCTCAATCTCGAAGCGCGGCAGGCCCAGATTTTCCGGTCCAAAAGCGATCTCATCGATCACCGTATTAGCGACCAGCTGATCATCGGGGTTCTGGAAGACAAGGCCCACAGACTGACGGATCTGCCAAAGGCTCTCGCCGCCGGCGTCCGTGCGCAGACCATCGACGATCACGCTTCCCCGCTGCGGCAGCAAGATCGCCGCCAGCAGCCGGGCCAGTGTGCTCTTGCCCGAGCCATTGTGACCGATGAGGGCGATAGTCTCGCCCTCACCGATCCGTAGCGTAACCTCTTCCAGGGCTGGTGCGATCCCTTCTTCGGCTTCGCCACTATAGCGGAACGTAACGTTGTTGACTTCGATCATGGCTCAGCGCGCCTGGCTCCTTAGTACGGCAGGGTATCGCGTGGCCTGGTCTCGCGTGCGCGCGCCAGCCGGCCCCGCACCGCCTCGTAGGAGCGCACGATCAAAGTGATCACGATCGCTGCCGCGATCGCCTCCACCACGGCCTGGGGAATAATCAGCACAATAAAGCCCCAGGTCAGATAACCGCGCAGAAAACCAAGGCCGAGCACAAAGACCGTATTGGTGGCCGAGCCAACGGCGCCCGCCAGGGCCGAGGCCGCAGTGCGATTCGCGCGCTGCAGAGCGGCGAAAGCCAGCCACGAGGTTAGGCCAATCAGGATGCGCGGCAGGAAAGCGATCAGCGGATCTTTGAACAGAGGGCTGCCGGCGCGCAGGAAGCTGGTCAGGCCGAAAAAGAAACCCGTGATCATACCGACCAACGGGCCTTCAAGAACAGAACCAACGATCACCGGCAGATGCTCCGTAGTGGCGGCCCCTGCCGGTGTTGGCAGAGGAATATAGCCGACGAAAGGAATGTAGGCCATTAAGATGGTCAGGCCGGCCAGCACACCGGCAGTGACGATGCGTCTCGTCGAGAGTGACCAGGGAGATTCCTTCGGAGGCGTGAATTTGCCCTGCGGGCTAAACGTATCATTGCTCAACGCTGGTACTCCTTTGGTCCAGAAGCACTAGCTAGCTGCGGCAGTGCATTGCCTCATCTGCCAGCGCCGGCGGACACGAGAGCACAGCAGGCCAAAGCCAGCGCTGGCCAGGATGCAGCAATGAATCCATCCGCGATGCAAGAAGAAATAGCCGGACTACAAAAAAACCTCCTCTCCTCTTGCGAGAAAGAAGTCGAAGGAGGTTTTTAAATATCTTAAAAAGATTATAATGACAAAGCAAGTGAGCTGTCAAGGAAGAGCGGGGCCTGCCGTGGTGCTGCTATCGGCCTCGGAGTGGCGGACCAGGTGGGTGATGCCGGCTGGTCCTGCGATCAGAGCCTCAGTAGCCATATGCAGGAAGAGGCCGGTTTCAACCACGCCGACGATGCGCCGCAGACGGTTCTCCAACTCCCCCGGGTCAGCGATGCCGTTGGGGAAGTAACAATCGAGAATGAGATTGCCATTGTCTGTATAGAAAGGCTGGCCGTCGCGCTGACGCAGGCGAGCCTCAGCTCCGAGGGCCTCGAGGTGGCGTCTGACCGGGGTCAAAGCGAAGGGCACGGTTTCGATAGGCAGAGGGACATGGAGGCCGAGCAGCGGCACTTGCTTAGTGACGTCGGCGATCACGATGAAGCGGCGCGAAGCTGAGGCCACGACCTTTTCGCGGAGCAAGGCGCCTCCGCCGCCTTTAATGAGGTGGAGATGAGGATCGATTTCATCGGTGCCGTCGATATCGAGGTCCAGCTCAGGGTAATGATCGAGGTCCGTCAGGGGGATACCCACATCGCGCGCTACGGCTTCGGTCCGTTCCGAAGTAGGCACGGCTCCTGCGATCCGCAAGCCTTCCTGTTGGAGCCGGCGCCCCAGAGCGCGGATCATCCACTCGGCGGTCGAGCCACTGCCCAGGCCGATGACCATGCCCGTTTCGACCAGAGCGGCGGCAGCCTCGCCCACCGCCCGCTTCCAGGCTTCTTTCTCTGGCAATTGTGCGCTTGCGCTTTCCTTCATGCTCTTTGTCCTCGCTAGTTGCTCGCATGGGTTGAGAGAGAAAAGCCAGAGGCAAGAGCGTCGAGGCTTCTCTCTTCTCCTATAGCATATCTCAAAGACGGGCAGTCTGCACACGCGCTGGTTTGCTGCCTCCCCTACCTCTTGGCTCCAGAGGAGCGAGCGGTGCAAGCGACGGCGACCGACCAATCAGCCAGGCTGCCTGTGGCGATGGGGGTAGAAAGGGGAAGAGAGTCGGCGGCAGCCTCGCTGTTCCTTGGGAGTGGGAGAGTAACCTCTCTTGGGGAGAATCTTTTCAAAATTGGCCCCTTTCCAGTACTATCTACTTAAGAGCAGCAGGCGTAGTCGCCCTTTTCTGTCTGCTTTCCAGCCTGCCACCCCTGAAGGGCAAGAGTCAGCCTCTGCAGTGCTTGATTGAGGTGGAAAGGCTTGTCCGCTTGTCATCCCAGCCCTGGCGTGGTATCATCGTGCCGTAGCGAGAGGAGAGAGCGTGCGCTGTGTGGTAGGGAGGAGCAGCCGCACGAGGTGCCGAAAGCAAGCGAAGCATGAGGATACCGAAAGTGAGCTGTGCGCCGGCTTCTCAAGAATGTGATGCAGAGATAGTCAACCCTCACGAGGATGCTGAAAATGTCGGAGCAGTCGCGCATTCTGGTAGTCACTGATGATGCAGAAGAGGGCCGGGCCATGCTCACGGCCCTGCGCGCCGATGGGTATCTGGTTCAGGGGGTAAGCGGAACTGCCGAGGCTCTTCGCGTGCTCTGGCGCGAGATGCATCATCTTGTGATTGCTGAGCTGAGGCTGGCCAGCGCCGATGATTTTGAGCTGGTGCGCTGGTTGCGCCTCTACTATCCACGCACTGCGGTGCTCTTATTGACTCCGCCCGAGGCAGGCGAGGAACGAACGCAGGCCCTTGAGCGCGGCGTGGCCGCCCTTGTTGATAAGCCCCTCAATCTGGAGCGGCTACGAGCCGAGGTGCGGCGCCTGCTCACCCAACCGGGCTTTTCCGCCAGCCTGGACTCGTTTGATCTCCTTGACGTCATTCAGATTGTCACGCTGAGCCGTAAGAAAATCGCCCTCGTTGTCAGCACGGACCAGGGCGAGCGTGGCGTGTTACGCTTCCAGAATGGAGAGCTGGTCTGGGCTGAGTATGGAGTGCTGCGTGGCGAAGAGGCTTTTTTCGCCCTGGCTGCCCACCGCAATGGGACGGTCTCCTATCAGTCTTGGGACGGAGAGATTGCTCCGAATGTGGCTCAACCGCTCTCGCGCCTGATTTTGCAGGCGCTGCAGTATCGAGCAAAGCACGGCGCTGAGGTGGGAAGCGGTACCCTGCCGGCATTTGGGCCGCAGGCCAGTAACGCCAAGCCGGAGCAGAGGCAGCTCTCGTTAGAGGAGATTGACGATACGCCCTTTGGTCTATTGGGGGAGGAAGTGCAGGTCTCAACAACGCGAGGGGAGGCCATGCCGAGCCGCGGCGTAGCCGCCCAGGAAGGAGGGAGTGAGGACGGAAGCCGCGAGTGGTGGATGGCGACGGGCTATATGCCCAGGCTGGCTGGCAACGAGCCGCGGCGAGAGGCTGATCCGGCTCAGAACAGCGAAAGTGGAGCGCTACCAGTGACCGGCCATCTGGCCGCTACCCCTGCCTCGGCCCCTGGCGCCAGCGTCGGGAGCACCGGCAAGATGCCAACCCCCAACCGCTTACAGCGCCTGCCCGCCTCTGATTCCGTAGAACTGCCCTCCTGGTTAACGGAGCAGCCGACGCACGCCGAACTCCCGCCGGTCATGCCTTCTGCCCGGTCCCCTTTGACTACCGGGCAGCTACCGGTCTTACCGACCCAAAGACAGGGAATGGCCTTCGGAGAAGGGCGCTCTCCCGCACCTGCCTCTCAAAGCTCTGCCGATCCTGAGCAGCCCCTGCATCGTCCTCTGTCGACTGATACAGGCATTCGACTGCGACGCATTGGGGGCAGCGAGGGTCAGCCTCCCCTGGCCTTCTCCAATCCAGCGAGTACCGCCCCCAGTAGCGGACCATTGCAGAGCCTCCTGTCACTTGGGCGAGCGAGTGGACCCTTGTCGCTCTCGCCCTCCGTGTCCTCCGCGTCTCCTGGCGCACATCAGGATGGTCCCACTTCGCCCGACACTGGTGCCCTGACTGGCCAACGCCCGACGGTGGGACCTGCCGCATCTGGTGCCTCACCGACGGGTGGTCTGCTGGGTGGAGGATTCGGGCCGCGCAGTGGACCTTTACCTGCCAGCCCAGCTAGCCCGACTGGCCCGGCCAGCGGCCAGAGTGGGCCCTTGCCACGTGCCACCCGGCGCAACATTAGCGCCATTGTAGCAGCCTTACAGACGTTGGGCTATGCCATTCCTGGTTTTGTGGCCACGGCGGTCCTGAGCATGGAGGGTCAACCGATTGCTCAGGTCTCGGTTGACGATCTTGACCTCTCTCCGGTGGGTGGCCATCTCAAAGCGGTCATTCAGGGTATGCTGCGCTCGCTAGAGCTAGGTGGCTGGGGAGCCTATGAGGACCTGGTGGTGACAAGCTCCGACCATCGCTTACTCCTGCGTCTTATCGAAGGCGGAAGCGCCGCCTTTCATGTCCTGGTCACCACGCGCGAGGCCGACCTCAAAGAAAGCATGGAAGTCATGGCTAATGTTGAGGGAGCGATTGCCGCTGCGCTATAATCCAAGATAAGAAAGCCGCCGTCCCTGCCATGAGCACGTTGACGGGTGAAAGTCCGACTGGAGAGAGATACAGCGATGAGTGAAGAAAGCCGGGGCAAATCGCCAAAGACTGAAGAGCAGCGCCGGAGAGACCAATACTCCTTCATCATTGGCATGATCATCGGGATGGTCATCCTCATAGCCTTTACTCTGCTCTTTAGTCACTAGCTAATCGTCGGGCTGCTCTGGAGCCGGACGAAGCGGAGAATGCAACACAACACACCGTCCACTGCGCGCGTGACAGTTTGGGTGCCCTATGGGACTCTGTGTCGTCTCGCGTGACCAGCGAGCGACGGGACCCGCCAGCGGCTGAGCGTTCTCATTCGGGCAGATCGTCCTGGTGGCGATGGCCTGACTGCAGCGTCTCCAGCAGGAGAGAGAGATCGGTGAGCGTTGTCCGATCCAGGGCATCAGTTGTGCGCGTTGGAGCTTTGTCGGTAGCTTTGCGCGCACCCAAGCGGGTCCTTCCAGAGACAGAGGGGGCTGCTCTCTTTCCTGCCTCCTCCTCGTCGCCGCCCGCAGGGTCACGGCTGCTGGTTTCCTCGGCTGAGGAAGCCTCACTGGCTGGATTGCTGCGAGCGTGTAACTTGTGAAACTCCTTGGCGATGGCTAGCAGACCACTGCTCTCATGCAGTGCCTGAGCCGGCTCCCGTGAGGAGAGAGAAGAAGCAAGCGCCTCAGTGATCGGGGTCGGCTGCGGCTCCAGGGCTGCTTCCGGTACGGGAGCATGGGCAGATGAAGAAGCCTGTTCTCGCGCAGCTTTTCCCGGCTGATGCCGGGGCTGCGCACCAGATGTCTGCTGCTGGCGCTGTTGCCGGCGTCGGTTGATCTCCTGTTGAAGCCGTTCTTGCTCGTTGAGAAGGCGCTGTTGGAGCTGTGTCTGCTGTTGATCGAGGTCCCACTGACGTCGCTGTCTCTCGTTGAGAACGTGTTGTTGAATACGCTCCTGACGCTGCTTCATCTCTAGCAAATCGCTGGTGGTCTCCAATTCGCGCAGACGAGCTTCAAGCTGCTGGAGGGCATCGCGCATAGTACGGGCAAGGTGCTCCTGGGCTTGACGCTGTTGCTCATAGCGGAGAGCGAGGCGATTGACCTCATTGTACTGCAAGAGAGCAGCGCGGGCGGCCTCTTCATTCCCCTGTCGAAGAGCCTGCTCGGCCTTCTGGAGCCAGGCCGTGGCCTCCTCATGTTTCTCGCGTGCCCGGCGCTGGAGCTGGTGGGCAGTAGCGATGGCCGTTGCCACCTGAGTTTTCACCTGGACCAGCTGGTTGCGCATATCAAGCTGCAGCTGACGAAGAGACGACTGAGGGTCAGGGGCCTTTTCAATGAAGGCATCGATGTTGATGCGCAGCAGCGTAAGGACACGTTCCAACAGGTTCATTGCTCATCCCTTTCCAAAGAGGCGTAGCGAATCCTACGATCAGCGGTTCGGTTCCCATAGCAGGTAAGGGAAAGCGTAACAGGAAGCAGCAGGAGCTTCCCGACGCCTTCCCTTCAGAGGGGGGCGAGCACTGTGCTAACGAGCAAGGAGAACCCGACAGGGACTCGCCCGGCCTCGCTTATAGAAACGGTGCGTTGCAGCACTTGACAACGGATGCTGATGCGCCGAAGGCATTCACCTCAAGCCTGATGGTTACTGACTCCGGAGCGATCGACTCCGGCCTCCGCCTCACTGGCTCGCTCGTCGCTGCTGGCAACCTGCTGATCAGTCTGGCCTTTAAGGGTAGGAACACGTGCCATCAGCTCATTAATATGTACACCACTCAGCAGCTCAAAGAGAGCCGGAATCTGAGCTGCCATATTCATGATATCACCTGTGAGGCGGCTGGCGCCCACACCATTAGCGCTATTGCCGGTAGAAACAATGGTCACCTTATCGACCTTGCTGAGCGGCTCAGCGATCGCACGTACGATCTCAGGCATATTAGTCAGCAGCTTATCCAACACAGCGGCCTGATTGTACTCGTGGTAAGCGGCGGCCTTTACCTTCATAGCCTCGGCTTCTGCTTCGCCCTTTGCGCGGATGACCTCGGCCTCGGCCAGGCCCTTTGCGCGGATGACCTCGGCCTCAGCCATACCGCGGGCCCGTGCGGCCTCCGCCTCACCTGTCCCGCGCATGCGAGCCGCATCTGCCTGACCTTGGGCTTCGAGGATCAGGCGCTGCCGCTCGGCTTCAGCGACAGTCTCGATACGGCGGCGCTCGGCCTCAGCGGCCTTCTGAACGGTCGCCTGCAGCTCCAACTCGCGGCGCTGGATTTCAGCCTCCTGGACGCGGATCTGGGCATGCTTCTCGACCTCAGTGACCTTGATGGCCTCCTCGACGACCTGCTGCTGCATGATATTGGCCTGGATATCGTAAGCCTTATCGGCAGCCGCCTGCTGCTTCTTGACCTCAGCATCAAAGGCCGCCTTCTTCAAGAGCAGGTCGCGCTGGTACTCTGCCTGCTTGGCCTGTGACTCGGCCTCGGCCTTGGCGCGCTCCTGATCGGCGAGCGAGCGAGCAATGGCCGCTTCCCGAGCCGCCTGAGCCTGCTGGATTTGGGTATCGCGAGCTGCCAGGGCGGCGGCGATATCGGCCTGCTTGCGGATCTCCGCGATCTGCGGGCGCCCCATATTAGCGATATAGTCATTCTTGTCGCGCACGTCCTTGATGGTAAAAGAGATGACCTCCAGGCCCATCTTCTCCATGTCGGCGCTGACCGTCTTGAGCATTTTGGCGCTCACGCTCTCCGGGTCCTTGACCAGGTCCTCGACCGTCAACTGGCCCACGATCCCGCGCAGGTGCCCTTCCATTACCAGGCGGATCAGATTCTCGCGCTCCTGTTGGCTCTTGCTCAGGAACTGCTCCGCCGCCGTCTTGATGCTCTCCTTATCGGAGCGCACCTTGATCTGAGTGACCGCCTCGACATTGACGGCCACGCCCTGGGAGGTGTAGAGATCCTGGGCTGGCGCAACATCGAACGACATCAATTCAAGAGGAAACTCCTGAGCGCGGCTGATCAGAGGGAAGACGAACTTGGCGCCACCGGTGACCACATCGGTGCCGCCAGCGCCGTAGATAATCAAGGCCCGGTTAGGTCCCACCTTGCGCAGCATGCTGGCCCAGAGGGCGATAGCGATGATGACCAGCACCACAAGCAGCAAGACGCCGCCGACAACCAGCCCGAGAACGCCTTCGAACATGACAGACACTCCTTACTTGCGAGGATAGCTTTTCCTGTGTCTCAGAGGAGATCTTTGCCAGTCAGCAACTCGGAGCGATCATTGCCGTCCTGGTCCTGAAGGAGCGTGCGCAACTGCTCCAGCTCTGCTTCAGTTGGCGTACGCAGAGGCTGCTGTCCCGGTTCGCCTTCAAAGAACCGTTCCCAGGTCTCCACCTCAGCGATACCGTGTTCGTAGTGGAGGATAATCACCTCCTGTCCGCGGTCGATAGGCTGACCATCGACGCTACGGGCGGGCACGCTCTTATGCAAGCCGCCGGGCGAGACGTAGATGACCTCGCCGATGCTATTCTGCCGGATCGGCAGGCTAACCTTGCCGATCAAGCCCGTACGGTCCGAGACATCCTGGATGGTCTCGGCCTCGCTATCGCCGAAGATGCGGAACAGTAGCGCCAGCACCAGCCCGGCCAGCAACAAACCCGTGATGAGGGCGAGCAGTAGCGAGAAGAGGACATCCAGATGGGTAGCGTTATGGAAAACATAGCCAAAGAAGCCGAATCCGAGGAGGAAGAAGATCACGCTCCAGGGATTGACAAAGATGAGTAACTGAGAGACCCACGAAGAGGATAGTCCTTGAGCGGGCTGATCCTGGCCGTGGGAAAAGGTCCCATGTCCATGTCCCTGAGCGGCCTGACCGCTGTGGCTGGCATGGGCCAGGTCGGTCCCCGTATGGGCATGGAGGGCTGCCGAGCCTGGATGAACGTGGGGCAAGTGCAGGTGTTGGGCAAGACCGTGCGGGCTGGTGGAGGCATGGAAGGCACTGCCACCGGCATGGTGAGCCAGGCCATGCCCCAGGCCCCCGAGTAGCGCCGAGATGACCAAGAAAAAGGTCCCGAACAGGAAGCAACCAATAAAGACGAGCGAAAGCGGATCAGTGGCAATGACCATAACCCGGCTCCTTTGCTGCTGCTGGTGCGCCTCTGCCCCCAGCTCGCACGAGAGCATCGTCGCACCCTCTTCCTTCAGATCCACTGTGTATAGACGCTTTACCTTGGCAGGTATACAACGCCATGACCCTTTTCCTGTTGTGTTCTGCCCCGAGGGAGGAGGGGCTGGCCCAACCTCGCAAGGGGGGGTAGTCCTCGGGCTGGTCCAGGCTCAACTAAGGGGTCAGCTCCTGCTCTGTGGCGCCCGAGCCAGACGCCGCCAAGGCACGCACAAGCTGCTCTAGCTCGGCCAGGGGCAGGGCCAGCAGCTCGCTGAGGAGTGCCAGATAACGACGTGGGTCCGTGGTTCGCGCCAGAGCTGTGAAAAAGCCGGCCACCTCTGGCTCTGTCTGCCATTCTTCTGCGCTGGCCTCCAGCCAGGTGGAGAGGCGATCGCTCTCTTCAGCCACGTCGGTCAACAGATCAGTGCTGAAGTCGGGCGGGTCGCTCACCAAATAGCCAGGGTGCACCTTGAAGAAGCGTGCCAGCAGATCGCGGGTGAAGGCTGTCAGATGGACGCGCTTCCCGCTTTCCAGTTGCGACAGATAGGCCTGGCTGATGGTCTCACCGAGTTCCTTCTCCATAGCGGCGACAACTTCCGTCTGCGTCATGGGTCGATTGAGACCGCGTAGCTCTCCTTCCACCTTCCGTAAATGCCTGAGTTTCTCAGCGAGATCCATAGTGCCTCACATAGCTATTTGCTAAATCATCTTTTCTACTATAGCGATCTGCTATCAGCATGTCAAGAAAGAAAGGACAGCAAGCACCTTCAGCCGTTGTGTTTTCCTGAGCCAGCCAGCCGTGCCTGATTTTACAGCAAGCTACTCAGTCCTTCGACCAGGAGCCAGAGACCAAGGGCTACCAGCAGCAAAGCGCTCAGGAAGAGCATCCGGTGATAGAGTGGCCCCTGGAGCCAGTGCCGGCTCCGGTTGACAGCGAACGCAACAGCGAGCTTGGTGCCAACCAGGAAAGCATAGAAGCCGAGCAGCAGCAAGATGGGACCGCCGGCCCCCTGTTCCTCATAGTTACGGATCAGCAGCTGGGCCCCCACTGTGCCCCAAAAGAGATAGGGATGGGGGTTGAGGGCATTGGTCAGGACGGCGCGCCAGAGGACGGTACCGCTGGCAGCAGTGGCGGAGACTGAGGGCGAGAGGGCCTGTGAGGAAGAAGCGCTCTGAGCGTAGCGGTAGGCAGTCAAGGCCGTCTCGCCGCCCAGATAGAGCACAAACAGTCCGCCGGCCACCGCCAGCCAGCCAAGGGCGCTGGGTGGCAGCTGGCTGATCAGCAGAACAGCGAGCACGACGATCGGCAGGTCCGTGATGAGTGGGGCCAGCGCCACAAGATTGCCGGCGCGCCAGCCACGCTGCAGCGTCTGCGTGATCACCAGGCCAAGCATTGGGCCCGGGCTGATACCGGCGGTGAAGCCGTAGGAGATACCCAAAAAGAGAGCAGTTAACATCGGTGGCACACTGATTCTCATTCTGTTCCCCGTCCGGCTGGCCTGCTGGCCGCTGGCCGGTCCGGGGAATAGCAATCGGCCTGCTGCCTTACTAGCTGAGCTTCTCTTTGAGGAAGCGCACAGCCAGAGGCCAGGCCTCGGCGGCGGCCTTCTCGTTGCCCATGCCATGCATCGGGTTCAGGAAGGCATGGCCCGCATCGTAGACTTTGACGGTGATATCCTTGCTGGCCTCCTTGTAGACCCGCTCGACCTTCTCGACCTGCTCCATTGGGATGCTCTCGTCGTAGCGCCCATAGATCGCCAGAATGGGAGCGGTCACGTGGGCCACATTCTCAGGCTGGGGATCATAGCCGCCGGCGTAGAAGGGTACAGCCGCCGCCAGGTCGGCGTAGCGCTCAGCTACCTTATAGGTCAGCAAACCACCGACGCAGAAGCCGATCAGGCCGAGCTTCTTCGGCTCCACCGAGGGCATAGCCTTCAGGGTCTCCAACGCCCCGGTGATCTCCTTGATGGCGCGATCCATCTTCTCATGGATCATCGTCATCATCATCTTGAGCGCATCATTTGGCTCCGTTGCAATTTTCCCGTGGTAGAGATCGGGCACAGCCACGATGAAACCCTCAGTGGCCAACTTCTGCGCCAGATCCTGAATATGGGGTTCAATTCCCCACCATTCCTGAATCATCACCACTCCAGGGTGCTTCTGGTCATCGTCCGGCTGAGCCAGGAAGGCATAGGCACCGTTGCCATTGACTTTGAGATCTACCAGCGAGGTACGTATGACTGCCATTGCTCCGACTCCTTAAGAAAATAGTGCGTTGCTGGCCTGTGATCCTCTTGGCGGTAGGCGTTGCATGCAAGGGTTACCCTTATAATTATATACTAGACTGGCTGCCCTGGCGCTGGCACTGCCTGAGACGGCGAGCTCCCTGAAGAGACTGGGAGGCCGGGATGGGCTGAGAATAGAGAAGGCTGCTTGTCCCAACCAATCTTGACGGTAGAAAGCGAAAGCGCGTACAATAGCGAAAAGCCTGGCTGACCGCTGGGGCCGCCGGCAGGAGGCCATGCACTCCAGTCGATCCGCATTCGGGTACTGAACGCAAGAGGATACTCAAACGGCGATACTGCGAAAAAAAGAACGCAAGAGGATAGTGAAAGGAAGAACATGGCAGACGTCTATCGTGATCAGCCAGAGCCTGCAGTGTCGGCCTCGGGGCAGGAGGCCAAAGCGGCGCCGGCCTCGGACGAGGAGACGCCCAGTGTCGAGATGAAGCAAGAGGCGGCCTCACCGGAGGAGGAAGAGGGCGCAGCTCTGTCAAAGGAAGAGAGCGCCGCGCCGGAGCCCCTGTCTGGCGAGGCGGTGGAGCAACCTGGCGAGACGGCAGCGGTGGCGACTGGAGAGGAGCGAAGAAGGCCGGCAGAGTATGCGGCCACTCTGGAGCATCTGCTAGCGCGTCAGCCGCAGCCTCCCCTGGATGCGGAGTCGCTGGCGGTCAGGGAACGTCTGAGCCGACTCCGTACCGATGTCACGACGTTGCTCACCGATTGGCGCTGGGGAGCGCTCAGTCGAGAGGAGGCGGCCAGCCGCCTGGTGCCTCTGCTCGACTTCAGTCCGCTCTCGCAGTGGGCCTCTTTGGTCGCTGCTCATCTCTATGAAATCGACCGTGCTGGTAGCCTGATACCGGTCTGGCAGGCCCTGATCGCGCGCGGTGACCTCCAAGACCAGAAGCAGGAGCAAAGGCCACGGCAAGACAGTAACCCGGCGGAGACCCCGCTGGGAAAGGCTCGCCGTCTTGCAGTACTGATGCTCGGCTGCTACAAAGAAGCGGAGCTGACAAACCTGCTTGGGCGCCTGGCGCTTGATCCCCAGCTTTCCCTGTATGCCGCGCAGGCCCTGCTGCGACAGAATACGCTGTTGGCTCGTCAGACCCTCATGCGAGCTGTAAAAGAAGCTCAAGGCTGGGCGCGTATCGACCTCATCGATACCTGTCTGAAGCTGAAGCAGCCGGGTTTCTTCGACCTCTTGCTCGCCCTTGGCCTGGAGGGCGTTCCGGGTCTTGAAGCCTATGTCGCCCCCTCGCTCTATCGAACCATTCCTTTAGAGGTCTATCTTAATCCGCCCCCAGAGGTGACGGTACCATCCAGGCTGATCCAGCACGCAGCTCTGGTCTGTTACTATGTCTGTCTAGAAAGCATTCAGAGCGCCAGTGTTCAGCCTGAGCAGCCGCCGCTCGTCTTTGAACGCGAGCTACTGCCTTTAGTGGAGGCCCTCTTTAGCAGTGCACGCCGTTATGGAAGCTGGCCGCAGGTGGTAGCATTGCATCAGTTTGCCCTGCTCCTGGGGCGCTATTGGAGTGGCATCGCACGTGGCCTCATCCGCGAGCCACGTGTCATCCAGTCCGTCACAGGCTGTCTGCCTCTCATGCCCGAAATCGAGCGTTGGATGAATGGACCGGCGCGCGATATTTTGTTGGTGGCCCTCAGTGAGCGAGACGAGCGGGCCTGGTCGCCAGTCGTGAGGACGCTACTGGATCTACGCGAACTGCGATTATGTGCGCCTCTGCTGAACCACCTGGAGAGCGTTGATCGGCTGGAAAGCACTCAAGAGGCTCAGCGCCTTGGTCTAGCCTGCGAAGCTCTGGCGGCTCTTGGAGAAAGGCGAGCGCTGGAGGTCTTTCGGCGCCTTCTCACAGAGGTTGTGGCCCTGCCAGAACGCACTGCCCTTGCTCAGCGCGCCGACCCCTTGCTGCCTGAAGATGAGCATGTGCCGGGCAGTGTCCTCGCTGTGAACGTGCTGCGGGCCCTGGCTCTGCTTGGGGTTTCTGAGAGCCTCGATCTTGTAGTGCAGGCTTGCCGTGACTTTGATCCGGTTGTGCGAGAGGCGGCTTTTGAGGCTCTGATGAAACTGGATGCCAGCGGCGAGCAATGGAACAGCCGTATGGCTATGCGTGAAGCGCTCAGTGACCCGGCCCCGGCGGTAACGGCTTTGGCCTGCCGTCTGGCGGCTCAGTATCGCGATCGCGAATCGCTGCCGGCCTTGCGCTACTTACTCCAGTCGCGCCCATCGGTGCGTGAGGCTGCTGCGGCAGCGCTTGCCCAGCTAGAGCAGGCCGTGGCCTAGCCAGCCCAGGCCCGGCCAAGCCTGCTGGCTGGGAGGATGAAAGTGCCTTCCCCTCTTTCTCCTGCTATCTTGTTTCATAGCCCCTCTGTATACTATACAATAGGAACCAGAAAACTCTATTTGCCCGTCAGGGAGAACTACTAAACCTCTCTCGCGACTCCTTCCTGGCGAGCTTTCTCTCTGTTATCCAGGTAGTGAGGGTCAAACGGAATGAATATGTTGGTGGGGAAGACGCTCGGTGGATATCGTCTCTTACGGCTCCTCGAAAGTGGTGGGATGGGGGATATCTATCTTGCCCAGCATGAACGGATTGGGCGCAAGGTTGCTATTAAGGTCATCTGTAGCGATCTCCGCTCTGCTCCTCTCTCTCCCGAAGGTATTCAGGCTGCTCGCCGCTTTATCCGCGAAGCGCGGGCTGTCGCTGAGCTTGAACATGAGCATATTTTGCCCCTGTATCATTTTGGTGAAGAGACACTTGAGCCGGACTCAACGGTTATTACCTATCTGGTTATGCCCTATCTTTCTGAAGGCTCGCTCTGGAAGTGGTTGCAGCGACGGACGCAGCAGTACGGCTTTAGCTGGCCTATCTCGGCGGAGGAAGCCGGTTACTATCTGCTTCAGGCGGCCTCAGCTCTCCAGTGTGCCCATGATCATGGCATCGTCCACCGTGATATCAAGCCAACGAATTTTTTGATCCGCGTCGATCGCGGCCCGCTCAGTCCTACAGTAGACTCCGAGCGGGCGGCTTTGCTGAATCGCATCTTTCCGCATGGCCGGCCTCATCTGCTACTGGCCGACTTTGGTCTGGCGACCTTTTACCGCCAGGGCCGTTCGTTTCATCGCTCTGTTGGGACGCCGCTCTATATGGCGCCCGAGCAGTTTGATGATCCTGCTCAGGCTGATGCGGTGGCCGTTGGTCCTCCCGCCGACCAGTACGCGCTCGCGGTCATGATCTATCAGCTTGTCACTGGCCGGGCGGTCTTTGAGGGGACCGCCAGCCAGCTGCTGCATCATCACCATCATACTCCTCCGACGCCTCCCAGCGTCTATAATTCCTCGTTACCGCGAGAGTTGGATGAGGTCTTTCTGCGAGCATTAGCCAAGAAGCCTGAGCAGCGCTTCCCAACGATTCTGGCGTTTGCCCAGGCCTACGATGCCGTGATCCAGGCCAGGTTGCAGACGAGTGCCCAGCTTCATCAGCAGCGCAGCGAGGTGCGAGCGCTGGCGGTGGCGGCCAATCACCCCGCTTGTCTGGCCTTGCCTGAGCCAGTGGAGGAGCGGCTGGTGACGCCGAGGCGCACGCCCCAGCCGGAAGAGGCGCCGCTCAAGGCGGCGGCCCAGCTTAGACGGGCGCAAGAGGAGCGAGAACGGCACCAGCGGCAGAGGCAGACCCCAACTCCTGCCACTATGAAGCAGGTGGGGCAGGAGGCAGTTGCACCAGAGAACGAACCAGCCCCTGCCCCAGAGCCGCAGAGCGAGGGCGAGCGTGGCGTGCAGGGCCAGATCAGCGCTGCTGAACGTTCACGAGAGTCGCAGCCGCTCTTACTCACAAGCCGCTTGCTTGTGCTAACGCTGACGCTTCTGGCCGTAGTGGTTCTCCTCGGCGGCCTCCTGCTTTTTTTACTGCTGCTAGCGAGTCATCTCGGCGTTTTCTCCTACGTCATGCCGCCTGGTGAGCGTCTCTGGTACTGACCGGGCTGTGCTGGGGACCACAGCGGCCTGACTTTCGCTCTTTGACTACCACCGCAAAACGCTACTGACGCGGTGTGGTCAGCTGTGCCAGGCCCAGCAAGCGCGCGATCTGATCAGCGCGGGTGCCGCGTACTGGCTGGCGGCCAGGGAGGCTGAACCGCTGCCTGGCTCCACTAGTGAGGCACGATCGGCAGAACAACATAGGAAGGGTGCTCGCGATTATGGAGAATCGTCTGCTGAGCGGGGATCATCTCGGCGCTAGCCCCCAGTGGCTGGCCAGTATTCGGGTTGCGGTCCCAGCGGGGGAAATTGCTGCTGGTGATATCCAGGCGGATGCGGTGGCCTGCTTTAAAGAGATTGCTGGTCGACCACAGATCGATGACATATTCATACGCTTTGCCAGGCTCGATCAGCGAGGGGTCGCCGCCTCGTGGCGCATGGCGGTAGCGGGCCCGAATGATGCCGTCGGTCAGATTCTGAGCGTAGCCATCGGGATGGACATCGACCAGGCGTGCGACAAAGTCGGTATCGGGAGCGCTGGAGGCAGCCCACAAGTGGACGCGGATGGGGCCGGTGACCTCCAGGTCCTCCTGCAGGGGGGCGCTGGTATAGACCAGGACATCGTGGCGGCTCTCTGTGGGTCGCTGGTCGAAGGGGCCAGCGGGGTACTCGGGAGCCATCAGCAAAGCGCCGCCGCGCGTGATGACCGGGTGAGCTGGGTCGTAGGTATACTGATCGGCGCTCTCGTCCTCTGGCGGCTCAGTAGAGAGGGTGCCATCACCGTCAAGGGTATTAGCGTGGCCCTGGCTGTGCAGGTAGTAGCGTGTCTCGACGGCGCGGGCCAGGGGCCACTCCTGCTCATCGCGCCAGACATTGGCCCCCATCACGAAGATCTTGAGCGGGGCCTCCTGGGCGATACCATTCTCGATACCCTTGAGCCAATAGTCGAACCAGCGCAGCTGATAGGTCATGAAATCCTGCTGCAGATTAATAAAAGCGGTAGTCGAAGCGAAGCCGAAAGTCTGCTCGCCGATCAGGGTTCCTTGCGAGGTATGAGCCCAGGGACCGATCAGCAGCTTACTCTGGCGGGCCTGGGGGGTAGCACCGCGCTGACGCATCGCGGTGAAGTGCTCCAGTGTATCCTGCAAGAAGATATCGTACCAGCCGCCGCCACTGAAAGCTGGTGCGGTCACCCGGTCGTGCTTCCCGCTGATATTCATATATTCGGCGGCGGCGCGCTGCATTGGAAACTCCAGGGCCAGGAAGAAGGCAGGTGCAATCTCCTGGGTTTTCAGCGGGCGAAAATCCTTGAGGGGCAACGACCAATAGCCTTCCTTGCCCAGGGCGTCCATCTCCTTCGTCCAGAGGGCGATGGCCCGTCCCAGGGCCTGGGGATCGTTGCGGTACCGGCGCATCAGCACGTCCATCCCCATCTGCAGCTGCCAATGGGCCATTGTGCCCAGCTCCAAGGCGCCGCCCCGGAAGACCACCCCATTAAAGGGATCGCTCCAGGTGAAGAGCGGGATCATCGTCTTCAGGGCTGGGGGCTGCTCGACCGCTGCCGACCACTGAGTGAAACCGAAATAGGAAGCGCCGTATGTCCCTACCTGGCCATTGCTATAGGGCAGGCGCGCTGCCCATTCGATTGTATCGAAGCCGTCGCGGGCCTCGTTGGCCATCGGCACCCAGTCGCCTTCGGAAGTGAAGCGTCCGCGTGTATCCTGCACGATGACCACGTAGCCGCGCCTGGCGGCCTGGGTGGGGTCCAGGATTGCGCTTGCCAGCGGCAGATCCTTGCCGTAAGGCAGGCGTGTCAGCAGCACCGGCCACTGTCCTTCGCCAGCCGGTCGGTAGATATTCGCGCGCAGCGTCGTCCCATCGCGCATGCGGGCGGGGACATCATAGTCTACGATGACTTGCTGACCCGGTTGCGTTGTCATAGATGCTGAAACTCCTTCCTGCAGATGCCTACCTACCTTTGTGGCTGTGGCCGCCTGGCCGGCCAGAGGCGACCAGGCCAGGTCGAACCAGAGCTGACGAGGCCCCACACGCAGGGCCTGAGTGATCATGGTGTATGATACAACGCCTCACGAGGAGAATGCCAGTCTTGACACTCCCTCAGCCGTCTGACTATACTGCCACTCATCAATTGTGGGACACTCTATTCCGGCAGGCGAACCAGGCAGGCCGGTATAAGGGGGAGACGTATGCGGCATGGAGCGCCCCTGGATGGCGAAAAGACTGTCCAGATTGTCCATCGGATCGCCAGTGTGCTGCGCGCCTTTCATAGTCGCCGTTTGCTAGGGATCACTGACCTGGCCCAGGCGACGGGCCTGCCCAAGTCGACGACCCATCGTTTGGTGACAGCCCTGGTGAATGAGGGTTTACTGATTCAGGATGAAGATACGCATAAGTACGGTTTGAGCTTGCATGTTACCGCCCTGAGCGCGAGCGTCCTGAGTTCTCATGCAGTACGTAAAGTGGCCCGGCCCATCCTGATGGAGTTGCGTGACCAGACGCGCGAATCGGTCCATCTGGCCGTGCTTGAAGGGGTGGAGGTGGTCATTATCGATACAGAGGATTCTTATTTCTTTGTGCGCGTCGTGAATGTGCCAGGCCAGCATCTACCAGCACATGCGGTGTCGACCGGCAAGGTGTTGTTGGCCTATCAGTGGGAGCATCGCCTCAGCGAGCTGATTGGGCAGATCAAGCTGGAGCGCTACACGGAGCGGACGATCACCGATCCTCGACGCTTTATCGAGGAGCTGCGTCGGGTGCGGATGCAGGGCTATGCGGTCTCAAGTGGCGAGCTGGAGGAAGGCGTCGATGCGGTGGCTGCGCCCATTTTTGACCATCTTGGGGCAGCCGTAGC
Source organism: Thermogemmatispora onikobensis (assembly GCF_001748285.1). Lineage (NCBI taxonomy): Bacteria > Bacillati > Chloroflexota > Ktedonobacteria > Thermogemmatisporales > Thermogemmatisporaceae > Thermogemmatispora > Thermogemmatispora onikobensis. The sequence continues at coordinate 44,520 of NZ_BDGT01000014.1, forward strand.
TGCCGTCTCGATTGGGGGACCAAGCGAGCGCTTTCATCCACGTCTCTCCGACTTTATTGAGGCGGCCGTGCACGCGGGCCAACGCATCACTCAGGCCCTGCGCTATGTGGGCTGGAACTAGGAAGGAAGCGGCTGACAGCTACGAGCGGCGGAGCAGCAGGGCTGCCAGCCGTCGTGTCTCTCTCTTTCTGCTGGAGGGCCTACAAAGGCTGGCGATGGGCGCGTTGTCTCCAGGCGGCAGATCGGAATATCCTACGGTGTCTGTGGGATTGTGGTATGCTACAATCAGTGTGGGAGGGAAGAGGAAAGCGCACTCTATTCGTCCAGTGCCTGTGCCTGATCCACCTCGCCTCTTACCTGGTCTCAGCCTCTGCCACGGCCCGAAGCGCGCCCGGCTGTCCTGCCCGCGAGCTGCCCATGTGGGGGAGCCTGGGTGAGGTTGTACTGGTTTGTGGGTGAGCGAGTCAGTCAGGCTTGGGCGGAGTCAGGGGCGGCGCCTTGCCCACTTGTCTGCCTGCTTACCCTGCAAGCAAGAGCGGAGCGAGAACGGAGAACTGGATGCTGGTCCATGCGGAATGTGTTTTGGTTGATGCGTACTCGGGAACACAGACGCCTCAGCGAGGAGTGCCGCCAGATGTTGCGAGAGTCTTCAGAGCAGCCAGGGGTCGCCTATTTGGTGATTCATCGCGAGCCGTTGCCGAACAAGCGTGTTGAGCTGTGGAATGAGTGTACCACTATAGGTCGCAGCCGTGACTGCGATATTTTCCTGGAGGATGTCAGCGTCCATCGCCGGCAGGCGAGCATTCTGTACACACCTCAAGGTTACCTGCTGCGCGATGATCATGGAAGTGGCGATAGCTTTGTAAATGGACGTCCCGTCAAGCAGGTACTCCTGCATGATGGAGACGAGCTGCGTTTTGGCAATACTCGTCTGACCTTTTATGCCCATGAAGGTACCCGCCCCTTCCAGCTGGCCTCTTCGCGAGGGAAAGAGCTGCATTTGACCAGGCAGCCCGATCCTGCAACCAGTGTGATTGCGCGTCTGGAACTGGGCAGCGTCAGGGGAGTCCCACGGACCTTTGAGCTGTTGCCCGAGATGACAATTGGCCGTAGTCGCGATTGCGATCTCTTCTTGGAAGATCTGACAGTCAGTCGTCTGCATGCCACGGTCCGCCAGTTGCCAGATGGCCAGTACGAGCTGGAAGATCGACGTTCAGCCACAGGCACTTTTGTCAATGGTCAGCGCATCTCGCGCTGTATCCTCAAAGATGGGGATGTTATCCAGATCGGCAATCATCGCATCATTTTTCGCCTGGTACCTCCTTCCTGAGCACGGCTGCAACAGCTCGCAAGTGTTCCTCGTAGGGGTCAGGCGCACCTGGGGCTGCTGGCGCCTCGTAGGCGTGAGTCTCCCGAACGAAGCGCAGGACCTCTGAGGGGACCTCGTGGGCGTGGGCTGCCGGATTCTGACGCACACGGGTCGAGGAGATGTCTCGATAGGCCGGGTCGAAGGGCAGGGCCTGGACCGCGTCGGCGAATTGGCGATTCTCGGGCCGCGCCAGGAGCGCACGTAGCTCCTCTTCGCCATTGCTCCCTCGCGGAGCCACCAGCAGATGCGCCAGACGGAACAGCTCATGCAGGGCCGCATCGCGATCGCGATAGTAGCGCGCATCAAAAATCTGTACAATCTTGTCAAAGCCGACCAGGAAGGTGAGACGACTGACCCCCGGAAAGCTACGGTGTACTGCCTCTGCCTGCTCGACGTAGAGGCCGCGATTAAACAGCAGCAGACCCACGCCCGGCAGCTCGTGCTGCAGAAGCTGTTGCAGTAATACCAGGCGATCCAGCAGGGTAGGGCGCTCGACATGCTCCTTATCGACGATCTGCTTGCTGAGAGCCGCGTAGACCAAAACGTCGGCACCACCGTGCTCCTGGGCCTTGTGCAGCAAAGCCAGGTGAGCTGTTGTCGGAGGATTGAAGGAGGCAGGGAAGACAATGATATGGCCTTGTGGCTCTGCCGAAGGGGGTACAACGATCACTGTCGGCGGCTCGTGTGGATCAAGTTGCTCTAGCAAAGCCTGGAGAGCGCGGTACTGCTCCTGTAGCTCAACAGCTATCTGTCCCATGCGCTGCTTGCTCCTCGTCACTATCTGCCTGACACCGCTTGGTGAGGGTACTGCTAGCGAGCCAGGGTACGGCTGCTTCTTTAAGCATAGCACATGCCAGGGAGGGTGAGGAGAGGAAGCCTGGCCCAAGAGGGCGCAGCCTGATCTTCGGGGGCAGTCGCGAACTGGCAGAAGCTGGTAGGAGGCCAGTCGGAGCGTGTCCTGCGAAGCAGTTAGCTTCTTCCTGGCTAGCGGAGCCGATCGCGGAAGGCGGCGATCTGCGCGCTATGTTCGCGCTTGTGGCCGTAGTACATATACACGATCAGGTCATCGAGCGAGTAGGGGTCACCATACCAGGGCAAGGTGCCCGCCTGGCGGCAGGTTTCCGCCGGGATGCGCGTGATCAGCTCCATAGTGCGCTCATGCGCTGAGACATACTCCTGGAGCACCTCGGCAAAACTGGATGTCCGGCGCATTGCCACCTCGGTCTCGTTAAACTGCGGTCCCAGCTCGGTAAAGCGCCCCAGATAGGGAGTAGGATCGTCTTCGAGGAAAGAGATCAGGACATCGACCAGCACCAATTCATACGAGGCAAGGTGAGCGATGAGATCTTTGACGGACCAGACTCCGCAGGCTCCACTCTGCTCACGTGCCGACTCGGGAAAGCCTTCCAGAGTCTTCATGACGGTCAAATGGCCGTATTTTAAGACATCGCTCGCGTTCATTGTTTCTTCCTCCTCTGCACGCTGGCCAGAGACAACCGCTGGTGACCCGCTAGGGAAGTGATAGTCTTTCTCCCTTCCAGCCTTGCAACCGGGATCTGCCCACCGCATCGCAACGACCTCATAAGCCTAACCGACAGCGTCCCACCTTGTAAACCACAGAAGTACTGGCGGCTGAAAAGGAAAAGTCCCCAAAGCCAGAGGCCGTCTTCTCAGCAAGGGCATGAGCAGCCAGCGGCCTCGCCGGGCCGCGCACCCAAAGCGAGGCGTCCCTGGCTGCTCTCCAGGTCTGCGGGTATCCCCCAGCAGAAGATGCCTTTGAGCCTGCAGAGGCTGGTCACCCTGGTTGGGGGCTGGCAGGACCGCGGGCTGGCCTAATCCTGGATCAGGCGGCGCAGAACGGTCGGCAGAATGCCCCCATTCTTATAGTATGTAACATCGACCTTGCTATCCAGGCGCGCGATCGTCTGGAATGTAAAGGTAGAGCCATCCTCACGGGTCACGCGCACCGTGACCTCCTGGTGTGGTTGCAGATCGTGCTCGATGTCCAGAATATCGTAGCGCTCGCGTCCCGTCAGGCCCAGAGACTCCTTGCTCTCGCCCGGGCGGAACTGCAGTGGCAAGATGCCCATACCGACCAGGTTGCTGCGATGGATGCGCTCAAAGCTCTCAGCGATGACCGCACGAATTCCCAGCAGGAGTGGCCCTTTCGCGGCCCAGTCGCGTGACGAGCCTGAGCCATATTCCTTGCCGGCGATCACCAGCAGCGGGACGCCCTCCTCCTGGTAACGCATGGCCGCGTCGTAGATGGTCATCTCCTGGCCATCGGGCAAGTGGAGGGTAAAGTAACCCTCTTTGCCGCCCACCAGGCGATTGCGCAGGCGGATATTGGCGAAGGTGCCGCGTACCATGACCTCGTGATTGCCGCGGCGCGCCCCGTAGGTATTGAAATCGCGCCGCTCCACACCGCGGGCCAGCAGGTACTTGCCGGCGGGACTATCGGGTGAGAAGCTGCCGGCGGGTGAGATATGGTCGGTCGTAATGGAGTCGTCCAGCATCACCAGTACCCTGGCCCCCTCAATGGGCTGCAGAGGAGGAGGCTCAAGGGCCATGTCCTTGAAGAAAGGCGGCTCCTGAATATAGGTCGAATTGGGGTCCCAGTTGAACAGAGGCCCTGTTGCATTGCTGAGCGAGCGCCAGTGTTCGTCGCCCTCGAAAACGTGGCTATAGTTCTTCTTAAACAGCTCCGGAGAGACCGCGCGGCTCACCACCGCATTGATCTCCTCCTGGCTGGGCCAGATCTCGCGCAGATAGACCGGGGCGCCGTTCGCATCGTAGCCGATGGGGTCTTTCGTCAGATCGATATCGACTGTACCGGCCAGCGCGTAGGCCACCACCAGCGGTGGCGAAGCCAGGAAGCTTGCGCGCACCTGGGGGTGGATACGGCCCTCAAAGTTGCGGTTACCCGAGAGGACCGCGGCCACAACCAGGTCATTAGCCTGGACGGCCTCCGCCACCGGCTCCGGCAACGGCCCGCTATTTCCGATACAGGTTGTGCAACCGAAGCCCACCAGATGGAAGCGCAGCGCCTCCAGATAGGGGAGGAGGTCGGCGCTCTCCAGGTAGTCGATCACGGCCCGCGAGCCAGGGGCGAGGCTGGTTTTCACCGTTGGCTTCACGGTCAGGCCCCGCTCTACAGCGTGCTTCGCCAGCAGGCCGGCGGCGATCATCACCGAAGGATTGGAAGTATTCGTACAGCTCGTAATCGCGGCGATAGCGACCGCCCCATCGCTAAGCGTCGTCTGGGTATCGCCGAGATGCACAGTCGCACTGCGCCGATGGCCATTGCTGCCGATGCGGTCGGCGTAGGTCTCGCGGAAGACCTGTCCCACGCGCGCCAGCGGCACGCGGTCCTGTGGACGGCGCGGGCCGGCCAGGCTGGGCTCGATCGTGGCCAGGTCCAGCTCCAGGAGATCGTCGAAGAGCGGCTCGGGGGCATCGTCGCTGCGGAAGAGGCCCTGAGCGCGAGTATAGTCTGCAACGAGCTGGACCAGCTCGGGATCACGCCCAGTGCTGCGGAGATAGCGCAGCGTCTCCTCATCGACGGGGAAGAGTGTTGCCGTGGCTCCGAACTCTGGCGACATATTGGCGATTGTGGCCCGATCGGCCAGAGAGAGATAGCGCAGGCCGGGGCCAGTAAACTCCACAAACTTGCCCACCACGCCGCGCTTGCGGAGCAGCTGAGTCACCGTCAGTACCAGATCGGTAGCGGTAGACCCTTCTGGCAATGCCCCGAAGATACGCACCCCGATCACCTCGGGCGTCAGCAGATAGAGCGGTTGACCCAGCAGCACAGCCTCGGCCTCGATGCCGCCAACGCCCCAGCCAAGCACGCCCAACCCATTGACCATTGTCGTATGTGAATCGGTGCCCACCAGCGTATCGGGGAAGGCCAGGCGTTCCCCCTGGACCTCCTTCGTCATCACAACCGAAGCCAGGTACTCCAGGTTCACCTGATGCACAATGCCCGTGCCTGGGGGCACTACTCGGAAATTGCGGAACGCCTGCTGGGCCCAGCGCAGCAGGGCGTAGCGTTCGCTGTTGCGTTCGTACTCGCGCTCGACATTGCGCTGGAAGGCCAGCGTTGAGCCGAAGACATCGACCTGTACCGAGTGGTCAATGACCAGATCGGCGGGAACCAGCGGATTAATCTTTTGAGGGTCGCCGCCCATACGGGCGACAGCGGAACGCATTGCGGCCAGATCGGCAACAGCAGGAACGCCGGTGAAATCCTGAAGCAGCACGCGCGCTGGCATAAAAGGGAACTCCTCATCGCTACTGGCGGCCTTGCCCGGCTGCCAGCGCGCCAAAGCCAGCACGGTCTCCTCAGTGATCAGCTCGCCATCGGAGTGGCGCAGCAGATTCTCCAGCAAGATTTTCACCGTGAAGGGGAGGCGCTCCAGGTGCACGCCGTGTCTGGCCAGCGCCTCAAGACGGTAGTACGTAACAGTGCCATAGTCCCCGCTCAGCCTTGAGCGGGCACCGAAGGCGTCGCTGTAAGTAGCCATGCTCTTCTGTCCTCTATCCTCTCATAGGTTCGCGATCTTGGGGAAAATCAGGACTGGTATGGTCGCTAGGGGAGTGAAGCTGAGAGAGAAGCGCAATCGGTAGCAAGTGCGTAGAGTCCACTGTATCAGGACTGGGGCCACCGCATCTAAGGAACTCCCCTACGCCACTCGGGTTTCCTGTCCGCCAGCGTAGCGATGGGTGACGGCTACAACAGTATCCAGCTTCATTAATTATAATGGATGAGCAAGAGCCACGGCAAGCGTGCGGGAACTCCTAACCTGTATCGTACCGTCTCACAGCCGCAGGAGACCGGGGGTGGGCCAGCGCTGCTGGAGGAGATAGGAAGAGAGAGCTAGTGGAGAGAGGAGAGAGGCAGAAAAGAGGTGGGGGTCCGAGAGTGCCAGCGTGTCCGATAGAAGCTTACACAACGAAGAGTGAACACCGCACGGAGAGACAAAGATGCTACTCGTTTCAAAACCCGCAACGGGCACAAAGACCGTTCCGAGCACCGGCGATGAGCCGTCGATAATCTTGGCCCCCGTAGCCAGGTCCCGGTCCCTGGCTAGAGCTTACCGTCGACCCATCGAACCGCAGTAAGCTTCCATGAACACTGGCAGCTTCCCGGACCCCACCCAGTTATTACTATGCGTCATTGCCTGGCAAAACGCATCAGCAGATGTACCTAATCGTCTTCGAGCAGCAATGTGGGAAGCGCTTTCTGCTGGGAGAGAGGGGCAAATGGTCTGACCTGTCCGGGTCTGGCCTAGTGGGGGGAGCGATGAGAGGGACGCTAGTGCGGTGAGTGAGGGCTCTGCTGTTCAGGAGGCAAGGGCAGCGAGAGGCGGATGGTGCAGCCCTGACCGGGGGCTGACTCGATTGCCAGCGTTGCGCCGATCAAAGCTGCGCGTTCGCGCATCCCGAGCAGTCCCAGGCCTCCCTGGGAGCCGTGTTCGCGTCCCGTGTCGACCTGCTCAGGGGAGAAGCCACGGCCATTATCGCTCACAGCCACTGTCAAGCAATTGGGGAGGTAGGCCACATGCAGCCAGGCCTGGCTGGCCTGTGAGTGGCGCCAGACGTTTGAGAGCGCCTCCTGAACGATGCGAAAGACAGCGATCTCTGCCTCTGAAGAAGTCGGGCGAGGCTCGCCCGAGCAACTGAAGGCACAGGGAACGCCGCGTTCGGCAGAGCTGTCGCTGAGCCACTCCAGAGCTGCATGCAGACCCAGGTCATCCAGCACTGAGGGGCGCAGATCGCGGCAGGCGCGGCGCACGCCCTCCAGTGTACGATCGGCCAGATTCTGCAGGCTGGCATGCCACTCCAGATCTTTCTCTGGCAGCTGGAGCTGGCGCATAGCGCGCCCCAACCCATCCAGGCCGAGAGAGAGGGCGATCAGGGCCTGAGCCGTATCGTCATGCAGCTCGCGGGCCAGGCGGCGGCGCTCCTCCTCCTGTACGCGCGTAATCAGAGAAGCGTAGTCGCGTAGCTCATCCTGGCGCCGACGGGCGCTGCGCAGGTCTTCGAGCGCGCGCTGCAGCTCATTGGTCTGGATGCTCAAGCGCGTACTCACCAGGGCCAGGTAGTAAATAGCGAAGAGCGGCACCAAGAAGAAGAGCCAGGCCAGCTCGGCGGCCGCATCGTCGAAGATGTCGACCACAGGCAAGAGCGGGCCGACGCTCAGCACCAGAGCCTGAAAGCGCAGAAAAGGAGAAGCCAGGTAAGCGCGCCAGGCGGCCCCGGCGGGTCGTCCGGACCAACGGAACATTACCGGCAGGGCGATCAGAGCGATGAGGATCATCATCACCACAGCGGCCAGCACGCTGCCGAGCAGCTCATTGGTTTCGGCCAGGCGTCCACTGTGCTGGAGAGGCAGATGCGTGCTGCCGGCCATCCAGACATAGACCGAGCCGGCCAGGAAGACGATCAAGCCTGTACTGGCCAGGCGATAGCAAGCCTCGCTCCATGAGATGAAGCCGCGTGCCAGCGTATAGCCCTGGAGGACCAGCTGGGTGATGAGGGCTGTCAAGACGGCGGCGGGCACACTAATCAGCACGCTGGCGGCCAGATAGAAGGGGGCAGTGATGTCGAAGAGAAAGAGCGGGCGCCAGGTATCCAAGACCTGCTGCTGGGTATTTTTGGGATCGGCCAGTTCGGAGCGCAGCAGACGGAGCAACGAGTAGCGTCCCAGCAGGGCCAGCAGGGAGGTCAGGGCGACCAGGCTATAGATCGCACGTGGGCCGTAAAAATTGGGAACTGGTCGGTAGTTGTGGATAGACCAGAGCAGCAGAGGCAAAACAATGGCCAGAGAGAGCGCGATCACCAGCAGCCGTAGTGGTGAGAACTGTGCCTGCTTGAGCATGGTTCTCATTGACTATCGTAGGTATCCTGGAGTGAGATCATTCCCTGGCGGAGGGCCTGGAGCACGGCCTCGGTGCGCGAGCCAACCTGCATTTTCTGGAAGATATTGGCCAGGTGGCTATGGACAGTACGGATACTCAGACCCAGGCGGCGCGCGATCTCTTTATTAGGCAGGCCACGGGCGGCCAGACGCAGGACGTCAAACTCGCGCTCGCTGAGCAGGTCCGAAGAGCGCTGAGCTGGGTGACTGCTGCGGTTCGTCAGGCGGCGCATCATCTTCTCTGTCAGCGATGGCTGCAGCACCGACTCGCCGCGGGCCACAGCGCGGATCGCATTCACCAGCTCCTGGCCGTGGACATTCTTCAGCAGGAAGCCGGCGGCTCCCGCCTCCAGCAGGGCGATCAAGTACTGCTCATCGTCGTAGGCGGAGAGCACCAGGACAGCCGTTTTAGGACAGTGGGCCTTGATCTGGCGAGTGGCCTCGATTCCTCCCATGCCGGGCATAGCGATGTCCATGATGGCAATATCGGGATTCAGGCGCCGAGCGGCCTCTACCGCCTCCTCGCCACTCGCCGCCTCAGCTACCACTGAGACATCGCTCTCTGCCTCAAGCAAGCGCCGTGTTCCCTCGCGCACCAGGGCGTGGTCGTCGGCGAGCAGCACGCGGATCACCCGCTGCTCCTCATGCTCGCCGTTGACTGCGCCGGGAGCGGTCTGTGTTGTCATGATGCTATCGTCCTGCTCTCGTAGCTCGCTGAACACTGTCAAAACCCTCCTGCGGAGCAACTTCCTCGCCGCCAGCCAGCACCAGCCAGTGTGAGACCGTCACAGCGTTTTACTCTTACTATAGAGGATCTCCGCCGGAGAGGACTACAGCAAATTTGCCGAAATCCTTGTCTTTTCATTATGGCACCGCCTGAGATGGAAGGCAAGCCCTTCTGTGGGGGGCAGAACAGGCGAAAATGGCCGCTGGGCAGCGCCCTGGCCGCACTTTGTGGTATCATGAGAAAAGCATGCTGGAACGTTCTCTTGACAGAGGAGGACCCTTTCGTTAGAGTAGGTCCCGGGTCCCTATATGCTTGCATGCTGCTGTTCCACCGTTTCTGCGATGTCTACGTGTTTGTATGTATGAGGGAACGTTGTTAAAACGATGTGCTGAGCAGGGAGGAGGCCCATGGGGGGCTGTTTGGACGCCGAAGGATGTGGTTATCAGAATCCCGATAAAGTGCGTTTTTGCGCCCAATGTGGAATTCCGACCAGAGGCTCATTCCTGCTGGGGCGCTATGAAATTATGGATCTGCTTTCTCGCGACCGCCAGACGGTGACGCTGCAGGCTCTCGATCACCATCGCGGGCTGCCCGTGACGGTGCGTGTGCTGCGCCCGCGCGAGACAACGGAGCAGGAGCGGGAAGAGTTCCTGCAAGATGCGGAGCTGGCCATGTCGCTCTCCAGCCGGGTCAATGAGCCGGGGAGCATTCGCGTGACCGATTATGGCCAGGATGGTCCGGTTGCCTTTCTGGTCAAGACAGAATTCGATCCGGCGCGCCAGCCCGCCCGTCAGTTTCGTCCCCATATGACGGTCCGTGTGGGCAGCGACCTCTTGTGGTCGGAGGCCGAGGCGACGGTCCAGGCCGCGGCTGGGGTGAAGGAGGAGGAGGGAGGAGCGGAGGATGAGGTCAGTACTGAGCGCTATCCCGCGCTGCCCCGCCGGTCCATCTCGCAGCAGCGCCAGACGACTCCAACGGGCGTGCGTGACTGGCTGGCGGAGGCCAATGCGCTCTATGAGCAGCAGCGCTATGAGGAGGCGCTGGCGGCCTACGAGGTGGCTATTCGCTCCCAGGGGAACCCGGTGGAGGCCTGGATCGGCAAGGGGGCTACCCTGATGCTCCTTGGGCGCCCGGAGGAGGCGCTGGCGGCCTACGATTATGCCTTGCGTCTGCGCCCGGACGATCCTGAGCTGTGGAACTCGCGCGCCAGTGTCTTGCATGAGCTGGGCCGCTACGATGAGGAGATGTATTGCTACGATCAGGCGCTGGCCCTCGATCCGAATTCGGCCTTCGCCTGGAGTGGCCGTGGCATGGCGCTGGCCGAGCAGAATCGCCCGGAGGAGGCCCTGCTGGCTTTCGATCGGGCCCTGGTGCTTGATCCCAATCAGAGCGTCATCTGGCAGGCCATGAGCGATACGCTCTATAGCTTGCAGCGCTATGAGGAGGCACTCATTGCGGTCGATCGGGCCCTGGAGCTGGAGAGCCAGCGCGCTTCTTTGTGGGATATTAAGGGCAATATTTTGCGCCGCCTCAAGCAGCCCGATCAGGCCCTCCCGCTCCATGAGCGCGCGCTGCAGTTGGAGCCGCAGAATGCCCTCTACTCTTTTGATAAGGCCAACGATCTGCGCGATCTGCGGCGCTATGCGGAGGCGCTTGCAGCCTACGATGAAGCCTTAGAACTTGATCCTACCCTGGCCGGCGCATGGTATAATCGAGGAAACGTCCTGGCTGCCCTCCACATGTATGAGGATGCCCTGGAATCCTATAATCAGGCGCTCCGCTACGATGATGGCCTGATCTCCGCCTGGTATAACAAGGGCAGCCTCCTCCATGAGCTGGGACGCTATGAGGAGGCCCTGGAGGCTTTCGATCGCGCTTTGGCCCTCGATGCCCACTATATCGCTGCCTGGAACAATAAGGGATTGTCGCTCTTCGCTCTGGGCCGTCTGGAGGAGGCCCTGGCGGCCCTGGATCAGGCGACGGCCTTCGCTCCCGAGGAACCCGATGCCTGGCATAATAAGGCGGTCGTGCTCGAACGCCTGGGACGCAGCGAGGAAGCCCGCTCCTGTCAGGAGTGGGTGCGCTCTCTGGAGCAGCAGGCGGCGTTGCGCAAGACCTGACAGAGACACTGGCTGGATACCCCGGGTGGCTACGCTCTCTCGTGAGCTGAGCCGAGCTGAGCCGCGCCTGGTTGGTGTCGATGGCGCCACGGAGAGACTGTGAGAGACTGAAAGAGGAGGAGGGCATGCGACGCTGCGCCGACCTGGATGACTGCGGATACGAGAATCGTGAGTCTGATCTCTTTTGCCGGGCCTGCGCTCTCCCTCTATTGGGGACAGCGCTCGCCGGTCGCTATGTCGTTGAGGCTTTGATTAGTAAGGGGGGCTATGCCGCGGTCTTCCGTGGAATCGATCGCCATTTGTCTCGCCATGTGGCGATCAAGCTGCTCCTGCCAAGCAGGACAACCACGGCTGAACGCGAGCATTTTTTGCGTGAGGCCCGGATTGCCGCGGCCCTGGATCATCCCAATATTGCCCCGGTGCTGGACTATGGCCGCGATGGCCCGAGTGTCTTTTTGATTATGCCCCTCTATACCGCGGGTTCACTGCGGACGCGCCTGGCCAATGCAGCTGGCCCTCTGCCCTTCTGGGAGACGGTTCAGCATTTTCATCAGTTGGTGTCGGCCCTGCATTATGCTCATACGCGCCCTCGCCCGGTGATTCATCGCGATATTAAGCCCGAGAATCTCTTGATCCATCAGGAAGATCATCGCCTGGTGATCACCGACTTCGGCATCGCCCGCGCTCTGGAGCCGGGGGCCCGCGTAGGGATGACGGTGACGGTGCGCGGTACGGTCGGCTATATGGCCCCCGAGCAGGCTCACGGCATTGTCGATCCCCGCAGCGATCAATACGGTTGTGCGGTCGTCCTCTACGAAATGCTCACCGGTTATCATCCCCATGATCCGCTCAGTGGCGTGATTGTGCCTCCTTCCTCGCTGAATCGCGAGCTGACTCCAGAACTGGATGAGGTGCTGCTGCGGGCCCTGGCTGCGCGCCCGGAGGAGCGCTATAGCGATATGTTGGAGTTTCAGTATGACTTTGATCGCGCCTTGCAGCCCGGCCAGGGAGCGCGGGCCCTGGTGGTGCGCTCGCGCGAGGTAGGGCGTCTGCCCCCGACGGCAGGATCGCGGCGGGCCTTGCCTGCTCAGGCTCAGGCCCCGGCGGCCCTCCAGAGCGAGGCTGAGAGCAACGGGGTGGAGGCGCGGGTCAGCGCTGCCCTGCCGGTTCAGCAGCAGACGCGGATTTCGTCGCGCATCAGCAGCAGCGTGCGTGAGAAGTGTCAGGAGGGGGACCAGCTCTTGCGCCAGCAACACTATGCGCAGGCACTGCGAGCCTATGAGGAGGCGCTCCAGCTCTCTCCCCGCAATTTCCATGCCTGGAATGGCAAGGGGACAGCCCTCTACAATCAGGGGAATTATCGCAAGGCCTATGAGGCTTTTCAGCGTGCGACGGAGATCGATCCCGAGAGCGCGGTGGTCTGGGTGAGCGCTGGCCTGGCTCTCCATCGGCTGCAGCGCTATCAGCAGGCCCTGGTCCACTTTGAGCGGGCCCTGGCTCTCGATCCTCATTATGTGGCGGCCTGGAATGGGAAGGCCGATGCTCAGCTGGATATGGGCCTGACCAGTGAGGCGCTGGCTTCCTATGAGCAGGCCCTGGCCTGCGATCCCCATAGTTTTCATGCCTGGAATGGCCTGGGCAATGCCCGCTCGGCGCTCCACGATTTTGCCGGGGCGGTCGAAGCCTATACGCGGGCCCTCCTGATTAATCCGCGCAGCGCGGTGGCCTGGTGCAATAAGGCGGAGGCTCTTTTGCGCCTCGGCCATCATCGCGCCGCTCTCGATGCGCTCAATGAGGCCACCGAGCTTGATCGTAGCTATGCCCGCGCCTGGATGTTGAAGGCGGAGATCTACGAGTTGCTCGGCCAGTATCAGGAGGCTCAAAAGGCTCGCCGCCGCATGCGACCCTGGGGACCGCTGAGCTGAGCTGCGCTCTTTCTCCTCGCAGCCCCGCTCCGATCTGCTCTCTTGTTCTTGTCTCCTCTCTCCTCGATTTCCTTGTCTCCTCTTCTTCCTCTCAAGTTATATAGAGATCTTCAGCTTTTTTGGTGAATTATAATGGAAACTAAGGTGATCTGCTATGGCTATCACTTCCTTCCTGGTCGGTGAGGAGGAGACCCCGATGGGAGCGCGTTTTCGTACCCCCAGGGCGCTGCGCAGAAACGAGGAGGCGCTGGCTGTTCCCAGGCTGATGGTCGCTGGGGCCGGGCTGCTGAATGAGACGGAGGAGCTGCCCGGAACGGTTTGCTATGATCTGGCTGAAGAGTATCTGGCCAGGCTCGATGCCTGCTATCAGCGGCTGAGCAAAGAGCATGCCCATCTGCGCCGGCGCCTGGCTTTAACGCATCGCCTGGTGGTGGGGGTGTTGCCAATGAGTATGCTCTCCCTGGGTCTGGCCCTGGCCGGTCTCTTGCTGGCCCTGCCTCTGGAATGGAGCATCGGGGCAGCCTCGCTGGCGGTGGTGCTCACGCTGCTACTGCTGCGCTTCCATCAGCGCTCTCAGCGCGAGCTGGAGGAGCATCTGCAACAGCTGCATGAGCTGTATGCGGCCTATCTGGAATGCTTCCGGGCCTATGAGGTGGCTGACGTTCAGCAACGTGGGGAGGCTCTTGCTTCTCTGTTTGAGCACTGGGTGGGGCCGCATCAGCCCCCTCGCTCGTGTGAGTAATATATGTTTTCTATTGTTTTTACCTAGAACATAAAACAATATATGATATGAGTAGTAAGCGATCCTGTGCCGGGTTGGGGGGCTGGTATGCGTGATCACTCGGCAGAGCAGGGAGCGGGCCCGTCCGAGGAGGCTGAGGGCACATCGCGCCGGACCAGGCGCCGCCAGGTCCAGGCGAAGGTGGTGGCATCCCCTTCTGAGCCGCTGGCATACTTTCCCGACCATCTGGCTGATTTCTATCAATTGCTTAAGTCGGACTATGAAGAGCTTCGCCGTGCCAATCGTATCATCTTCTATGAGACGCGGGTCATTGTCTGGCTCTGCGTGATTGTGGCTTTGGTGATTATGTTCAGGGCCTCCGTTGTGGGTGGCTCGATTCTCTCGGTGGCGACGCTGCTGGTAAGCCTGATTGGTAAGCTGATCAAGGTTAAGAGCAGCGAGCGGGAGGATCTGGGAAAGCGGCTGGAGGCGCTGCGCCTGACGACGTTGGAGATTGAACGCATCTGTCTCAGTTTGCATCTGGCCCGCTCCATTAGCGATCAGCAGCGCCGTGATCGGCTGCTGGAGGAGCTGGCGGAGGAGCGGGGCCTGACCAGCGAAGAGGCGAGGCAGTCCCCTGCTGCCGGTTCTCCTATTGCCGACCAGGAGCCTGGGATGCAGCAGTTTCCGCCCCAGGAAGGGCGGACCTAGCGCGTTGCGACTAAGGCAGAGAGTGAACAGCCGCAGCATTCCCCGGATCTCCTTTAAGGACGAGCAAGAGGAGCGAAGGTCGAGTACCCAGGCCAGGGTGGGCCTTCGCTCCTTGCTTGTCCTGGTCGCGGTAAGGTGCCGGATGCAGCCGCTCACGGAGACTGGTGGGCTGCCCGGTCAGGAGGGGGGGCGGCGATGGTGTTGCGCAGGAGACCTAGCCCGGCGATCTCTAGCTCTACGACGTCGCCCGCCACCAGCCAGCGATGGCGCTCCTGGCCAAGTTCGAGCAGGCAGCCGCCGCCGCAGGTGCCGGAGCCCAGGATGTCGCCAGGGCGCAGGCGGACGTGCTGTGAGGCGCGCTCGATCATCTGGGGAAAGGTGTAGTGGATCTCCTGAAAGTTGGCTTCGGTCAGGAGGAGGCCATTGACGCGGGCGCGCATGGGGAGGTCGAAGCGCTCGTGGGCGCCGCTGCCACGGCGGTAGGGCTGCAGCTCGTCGGGCGTGACCAGGCAGGGACCGAAGGAGGTGGCGAAGTCTTTGCCTTTGGCAGGTCCCAGCTGGACGGCCATTTCCTGAAGCTGGAGGTCGCGCGCGCTCCAGTCGTTCATAATCATATAGCCTGCAATGTAGTCGGCAGCTTCCTCGGCGGCGATGTCCTGGCCCTTGCGCCCGATGACGGCGGCCATCTCTAGCTCATAGTCCAATGCCTGGCTGTGGCGTGGATAGGGAATCGCTTCGTCGTGCCCGTAGAGGGCCGAGGTGTTCGAGAAATAGAAGACAGGAATCTGGTACCATTGCGGCGGCACCTCCAGTCCGCTGCGGGCGCGGGCGTTGCGCACGTGGGCCTCGAAGGCGAAGAAGTCGCGGATGGTGGGAGGGGTGGGAATGGGCGGGCGCAGGTGGACCTGCTCCAGCGGGTAGGCCAGTCCTTCTTGACTTTGCAGCCATCTTGGTTCACGCTGGCTGGCCAGGGCGAAGGCAGCGCGCAGTCGCTCCCAGGCCGCTGCTCCTTGCTGAAGGAGGGCCAACACTGTGGAAGGAAGGGGCTCTTCGCTGCCTGCGCTGAGAGATCCGGCAGCCAAGCGACCAAGGGCGGCCAGGTCGAGAACGAGGCTGTTGAGGAGGACGCCGGCCCTCCCCTCGTCGCACGGTGCGGTGGGGTTGAGGACATAGGTTACCAGTTTCATGGGCTTCTACCTCCAGAGAGACCTCGGCTGGTGGGCCGAGTGGGGAAAGCAGTCGACTCGACGTGCTTGTGCTGATGCTGGCTGGGGTCCCTCTTCCTGCAGGAGGCCTCTCTATCTCCTTCTCTGCTGTGAGGGCCGGAGATGCGAGCGATGCTGAAGAAGGAGAAGAGAGGCTCAGCCTGACGCTGGCTTACGCGGGACGATCAGGAAGCCACTGCGGCCATGCTGGCGAAGAGCAAGGGCTTCTCCGGCTCGTTCTGGTCGCCGCTGAATTCGCGGTACATGGCGGCGACGTTCGCCACGATGCGCTCGCCATCGGTCCAGGTCGCGTAGCGGTCGAGGGGAATATCGCGGGCGGCCTCCAGAGCCGACAGGCCGGCCTCGTAGCGCTTGCGGGCCTCGTCATAGATGTACTGCAGGTAGCCCTTGAGTTCGCTGACGCCGTGCTGGTCGGTGATGGGGCCGTGGCCGGGAACGATGATTTCGGGGTCAAGCTGCAGGATCAGGTCGCAGGCACGCAGCCAGTTCGCCGTCGGGCCGGCCCACATGATGGGGTGGGCGCCGATGAAGAGGATGTCGCCGCTGAAGACCACGCGCTCGCTGGGGACGTAGACGATGATGTCGCCGCGGGTGTGGGCTGGTCCGACTTCGATCAGACGCACCTCTTTGCTGCCGACGTGCAGGGTAAGCTCGCCGCTGAAGGTGCGCGTCGGCGGGGTCAGGGTGATGTCGCTGAAGTCGAAGGCGCCGAAGGCCCGCTGCAGGAAGCGTTGCAGTTGGGGCAGGTTGGCTGTCTGGGTGAGCAGGGTGCGCAGGCGCTCGGGCGGCTCTTCTTGCATCTCGATGGCGGCTTGCCTGGAGGCAATGATCTGGGCATTGGCAACAAGCTGGTTGCCGTAGCAGTGGTCGCCGTTGGCGTGGGTGTTGACAACGGTGCCGATCTCGGCGGCGGCTGGCACGGCCCGTTTCATGGTCTCCAGCATCTGGCCGGTGAGCTTGAGGTCGAACAGGGTGTCGACGAGCAGGGTGGCCTGGCCGTCAACGATCAGCCCGGCGTTGCTCAGGCCCCAGGTGCCGGGCGGCTGTAGATAGGCATAGAGGTCGTGGCCGAGGTCGTGTAGTCCGCGGGTGTAGGCGAAGCTTGCCATGTCTTCTCTTTCCTCCCTTGTTGGTCTCCTGCCTGGCTGGCTGGCTGGGTCCCTGACGGTGCCGCCAGCCAGACCTTCCTTGGGCCTGGTAGCCCCAAGGCGGAGGTGCTATTGTGAACTCCCTGATCCTTTCCTTGCTGGTCCTGATACAGTATCGCACGTCTTCCCAGCCTTGGCGAGGGGAATCGTTATGTGCTGGCCGCTCGGGCCTTCTCCTTGCTGAGGACGACTTTCCATGCTCGCTGCTGGGAAAGGTCATTATGACCTATCTATATCGAAAAAAATAAATTTAACATGGGCAAAATTGGGGCATATAACTATTGATCTTCGCCACTTATGCTGATATAATAGGTCACTGTGAGTGATCTCCGTTATCGGTTCTACCAGCTACCTGGAACTGGCTGACGATAAGCCCCGACCTGTTCCTGCGGAGGGACATGGGTCGTCTGCTGCTTTCGTTGGCGGTACACTTGTGCTAAGAGAACGAGTAAAGGGAGGTAAAGGGCATGGTACAAGCAACAAGGCCGGCAAGCGGTCTGGGGCGCGGGACGAATCCCTGGCTGGCGCTGCTGGCGATGATGTTCGGGCTGTTTATGGCCCTGTTGGATCTGTCGATTGTGACGATTGCTTTGCCGGCCATTGTGCAACAGTTGCAGACCGATCTGACGATGGCTGGCTGGGTGTTGGATGCCTATAGCCTGGTGTTCGCTGTGCTGCTGGTGACCGTGGGGCGCCTGGCCGATCTGTTCGGGCGCAAGTGGATCTTTATGGCTGGGATGGCGGTCTTTATGCTGGGGTCGCTGCTCTGTGGACTGGCTCCTTCGATCGGCTGGTTGATTGGCTTCCGGGCGTTTCAGGCTGTGGGGGCGGCGGTGCTGAATCCCGTCAGTCTGGCCATTTTGATGGCCATCTTCCCCCGCGAGCAGCGGGGGGCGGCGGTCGGCCTCTGGGGTGCGGCGGCTGGTCTGGCTACGGCCCTTGGCCCGGTCCTGGGCGGGCTGATTGTCCAGACGCTGAGCTGGCGCTGGATTTTTTACGTCAATTTGCCGTTCTGCCTGGTTGGGCTGGTCCTGGTCTGGCTCTGGGTGCCGGAGACGCGCGAGGTGCGTCGGGATGGGCGCGCCGGGCGCCTGGATTGGTCCGGTTTGTTGTTGTTGAGTGTGGCCCTGTTCTCGCTGGTGCTGGCGGTGATGCAGGGCAATGATTGGGGGTGGGGTTCGCTGCCTACGCTGGCGCTCCTGGGCCTGGCCCTGGTCGGTCTGGCGGTCTTTGTCGGGGTCGAGCTGCGTGTGCGGGAGCCGATGGTCAACCTGCGCCTCTTCGGGATTCGTAGCTTCCTGCTCTCGGATGTGGCGATGTTGCTCTTCGGGGTGGCGATGCAGGGGGCCTTTGTGATGGCTGTCTTCTACTTTACCGAGCTGCGTGGCTACGGGCAGCTGGAGGCAGCCTATGCTTTGCTGCCGCTACCGCTGGCCTCACTAGTCCTATCGCTGCTGATGGGGGCTGTCGGGCGCCGCCTGCCGCCGCTCCTGGTGGGCCTGACGGGGCTGCTGCTGGTGGCGCTGGGGTTCACCCTGCTGGCGCTGGTGAGCGCCTCGGCGGGATCGCTCGACACGGCCTGGCGCCTGGCCTTGATTGGCGTGGGCATGGGCATGTGTTTCCAGAGCTTCCCCACCTTTGCTCTCAGCGAGGTGCCCCCGGCTCAGCTTGGGGTCGGCAGCGGGATTCTGAATACCTTCCGCCAGGTGGGCTTTGCGCTCGGGGTGGCTGTGCTGATTGCCCTCTTCACGGCCCAGCTTCAGCAGGATCTGCAGCAGGCCCAGCAGGAGAGCCTGCAGGTGGTGGCGAGCGATCAGCAGTTGCCGCCGGCTTTGCGCAGTCACCTGGTGACGGCCTTGCGGCAGGCACAGACGGGACAGACGGCGACACAGGCTCAGACGGGAGGTACAACGACGACGGTCGATTTGAGGCCACTGGCCCAGACGGTGCCTCCTGGCCCACAGCGGGAGGCTCTGCGTAGCCATCTGCAGATGTTGGGTGGGCGTATTAGCGCGATCTTCAAAGATGAGGTGATGGCGGCTTTTGCGGCGACGTGGTGGGCTTCTGCCGCCTTCGCTGCCCTGGGTCTGGGGTTGACGGCGCTGGCAGCTTTCTCGAGCAGGGGGAAGGGCCGCGCTCGTCAGGGCGCGCCCAGGGGCGGCGATGAGACGGTTATGGCTGAGGCGGGCGCCGTTTCCTAGCTGAGGATGGCCCTGCTCCTGTCAGACCCCACTGAGGTGGAGGGACTGGGGCCGGGCCTTCGGCTGGGCTGGTCCTGCGGCTCTGTCCCAAAGAGGGGCGAACAAACCGGCCCTGGCGCGTGGAGAAGAGGAGGAGTTGCACGCTGCCCTGCCCCGCGCGGCTCCGCTGGCTGAAGCCGGGAGCCTGGACTGCGAGCTGCCGCGGCTCGCTGCGAGGCCGCGGCTGGGTGGTTAGTTGTCGGACGCCACTTGCGGCTCTGGGCCGGCTGTGGTGGCTGCCTCTTCCTGGGCCAGGTGCTGCAGGACACCCTCGCGCAGCTGCTTGGCCCAGTACAGCTCAAGTTTCCATTGCTCGATCCAGTGGTACATGACGTTGAGGATGTGCTCAAGGCGCTCGGGGCTTCGGAGTGCTTCGTTGTCGTTGGCTTTCCGGAGGAGATCTTCAGCTTCGCGATAGATGTGTTGGATGTGCTCCTTACAGTAGCCGATGTAGTGCTCGATCAGCTGCAGGCGCTCGGCAGGGGTGAGGAATTCAAAGCCGGCCACTTTGTGGGCGAAGATTTCACGGTATTCCCCCAGGTTGGAAGTGGTGTCCATCATGCGCTGGTGGAAGCGCTGGCGCCCGGCTTCGGTGATGCGGTAGACGCGCGTTTGACGGTCGCCCTGCTGGAAGCTCCCGTTCTGCTCAACTTGAATAAGTCCCTGCTGCTCCAGCCGGGCCAGCAGCGGGTAGAGTCGGCCATGACTGAGGGTGGCGTAGGGGCCGATCATGTCGTTGATGATCTTGGCAATCAGGTAGCCGTGGGCCGGGCCTCGCATGAGGGTGAAGAGGATCAGTAGTTCATACAGCATAGGGTCCTCAGCATCTGGAATGGATCAGCTTTTCTTCTGTCAGTGTGCGGGCAGGGCGACGCTCCCTTCCTTACAGTATAATAGCAAACAGCGTCCCCTTCCTGATAGGGGCGCTTCCTTGCTTGTTCATTGCCTGACTGCGTCGGAGGCCGTCGATGGCTGCCGGCAATCTGCTCAGTCTGGCAGATTGCGCGCCTTCTTATAGCACAGATACACCACGCGCCAGGCAAGCGATGAGGCGGGATGAGGCAGGATGAGGCGGAACGAGACCGTTAGCTCCATCGCGGAAGGGAAGAAAGGAGTATGCTGTGAGCACTGAAGCCTCTCTATCAGCATCTTCGGTCAGGGCGGCTGACGGGGTGCCGCGGACTCGGCGCCTGGTCGGCCCGGGCGAGGCTGCACGTCTGCGCTGGGTGGACGAGTATGATCTGACGCCCGATGGGCGCCGCGCTGCCTTTGTGATACGTGAGTCGCTGCCTGGAAAGGCCCGCCCGCAACGACACCTCTGGCTGCAGGAGACCAGCGGCGATGGCGAGCCGTACCCGCTCTCCGCTGGACTGGATACGAGCGAGCAGTATTCTCCGCGCTGGTCACCTGACGGGCGCCTGCTGGCCTTTTTGGCGAAGGAGAAGGAGGAGAGAAGCGGCGATAGAGAGCGGTTGGCGCTCTTCGTGCTGGCGGCTGAGAGGGGGACGGCCCGCCGCCTCTGTACGCTGCCAGGCGGCCTGAGCGACCTCGCCTGGTCGCCGGATGGCTCGCGCCTGGCCTTTCTCGGCTATGAACGGCCCGAGCCGGAGGGTGATCCGCGCGTCTTTGGCCGCGAGGCCGAGCGCTGCCAGCGGTTGTGGACCGTCTACCTCGATGAGGGTCTGCCGCGCCCGGTGACCCCCGATGGGCTGGCGATCTGGGAATACTGCTGGTCGCCGGATGGCCGCCGCTTCGCCGTCTATTTCTCTGATGGCCCGGAATTGACTACCTGGTACCGCGGCCAGATCGGCGTCGTCGAGGCCGGGGGCGGCACTGTGCGTCAACTGACCTCCCTGGAGCATCAGGCCAGCGGCCTGGCCTGGTCGCCAGATGGCAGACGCCTCGCCTTCGTCTCGGGCGAGTGGAGCGATGTGATCCGCGGGGCTGGCGATCTCTATGTGGTGTCCTTGGAGGGCGGTCCAGCTCGCAATCTGACCCCCGATGCCGACATCAGCCTGGCCTGGTGTCGCTGGTTCCCCGACGGGCGGCACCTGCTCTATACGGCCTGGAGCGGACTGCACCAGCAGATCGGCATTCTGGATGAGGCCAGCGGCAAACGTCAGGTGCTGGAAGCCGGGGTAGTGCTGCGCGACGGCTGGCCTTCACTCGCGACAACACCAGACCTGCGCCGCTTCCTGACAACGCGCAGCTCGCCTGAACAGCCGCCTGACCTCTACCATGTCGAACTGCTCGACCTGGCGCCGGAGGACCAGCCAGGCCAGGAGACAGAGAGACGCCTGACCTGGCGCCGTCTGACGCGCCTGAATCCGCTGGCCGAAGAGACCTGGTGGCTGCCGCAGAGCCAGCCGTTGAGCTACCGCAGCGTTGATGAGTGGGAGATTGAGGCTCTCTTTACGCCGCCCCTGGTGCGTCGCGGCCAGGGAGCGCCGCCGCTGGTGGTTTGGGTGCATGGCGGCCCATCAGGGGCCTTTCTGGCAGGCTTTGAGAGCGGCTGGAGCCTGCTGCTGGCCTCCGCCGGCTATGCCGTGCTGCGCCCCAACGTGCGCGGCAGCCTGGGCCGAGGCCGAGCCTTCGCCGAGGCCGTGGTCGGCGATATGGGGGGCAAGGATCTGCAAGATGTGCTGCGGGGCATCGATCTCCTGGTGGAGCGCGGGCTGGTCGACGGCCAGCGCCTGGCGATTGTCGGCTGGAGCTACGGCGGCTTCATGGCGGCCTGGGCCGTGACGCAGACCCAGCGCTTCCGGGCGGCGGTCATGGGGGCCGGCATCTGCGACTGGCATGGCTTCCATGCCCAGACCAACATTCCCGATTTCGATGTGCGCTTCCTGCTGGCCGATCCCCTGACCCAGCCAGAGGTCTACCGCGCCCGCTCGCCCCTGACCTACGCGGCCCAGGTCACAACGCCGACGCTGATCCTGCACGGGGCCGAGGATGACTGCGTGCCTGTCAGCCAGGCCCACGCCTTCTATCGGGCCTTGCGTGAGCGCGACGTGCCTGCCGAGCTGGTGATCTATCCGCGCGAAGGGCATGGCCTGCGCGAGTTACCTCATCTGCGCGATCGTGAGGAGCGTCTTCTGCACTGGCTCGATCGCTACCTCTGGTAGGTGAGGCTCTGGGAAGCTCGGGAGAGAGAGCCATCGATGGACCGGTGGGGGTCTCTCTCCTGAGTGAGGTGCCTGATGGGCTGCCTGCTGCCGCTGGTGCCTGACCCTCAACTGCTTTCCCACTCGCTCGCCTGAAAGTACCACTTCCTGTACACTTGCCCGCTTCCTTTCTGGAGAGTATGCTACACTGTTCCCTGTCAATCAGCAAAGCAGGCAAGTGCGAAAGGATCAACGTACGCGCCAGAGAAAGGAGCGGAGCGAGCGCTATGAGCTTGAGACTGAGTCGTCATGGTCGCGCGAGCTTCATTCTGGCCCTCTCTCTCCTGGCTTTCTGTGTGGCCTGTGGGAATGCCAGCGGGTCGGGCGGGCAGTCACAGGGGACGGCGCCGCAGACCCGAACGATGAGCGACGCCGTGGGCAGTCTAGAGCAGCATCCCCGGCCCACCAGCATTGTGATCCCCAGTCAGCGTAGCACGCCGACGCCAACGCCAAAACCGACCTCTACGTCGTCGAGCGTCAGCAATGCCTCCCATGTTTGTGGGGCAACTGCTCCCGCCACGAGCGGTGCGGCTCCCGCCGCTGGCTCTATCGCCTCTACCGGTAAGGGCAGCGCTCCTTATGGTCAGCCGCCAGCCCTCACTTCCGAGGAGATCATGCTGACCCAGAAGCTCTTTCAGCAGATCAATCAGGATCGCGCCGCCTGCGGCCTGCCGCCATTTGTCTGGAATATGACGCTCTCGGGCGGGGCGCGCCTGCATAGCTGGAATATGTATCACTGCGGTTTCAGTCATACCTGTCCCGATGGGCTGCCGCAGTGCACGCGCATCGCTAACGAGGGCTTCACCTTCAGCGACTGTGGTGAGAATATCGGTCTGGCCGGCCCCTATCCGACGCCCTCGGGCGGGGCCTATAACATTCAGGCCAGCATGGCCAATGAGCCGGCCACGGGCTGGCACCATATCCATCTCTTCAGTACGACCCTACACCAGATTGGGATCGGCGTCTATGTGGCCCCCAATGGCTGGATCTGGTTCACCGAGGATATGATCAGCTAGCCAGGGTCCGGGAGTGAGACGGGCGCTATCCGGCCTCTGGCTTTCCTCCCTCTTGCCTGGCCTGCTTTTTTGCAGGCGCTCGACCGTCCTCTCTCTTCCTCTCCCTTCTTTGCTTCGCCCGGCCTGGCTGTCTCTCTCCCTGCCGCTGCACTGGCGGCGGGCGGGAAACCGGACCTGCTACGTCGCGGGCGCCCCGCTTGTTGTGAGGGAGCATATACTAAAAAGGAAACTCTGGGAGTCATGTGGTGTAAGCGGGAGGGAAGGTAGCATGACAGCCGAGGGAGACATACGGGCGCTGGCCTGGCGACTGGCTCGGCGAGCGCGTGAGCTGGTCGATTGCCAGGCGGCTGGCCTGCTGCTTGGGTGCCCCGATGAGACGGTCCGTCATCCCCTGCTTGATCTCTTTGTTCCTGACGCCGCCAGCTATGTCGGCTGCTCTGGCGGCGGCCTGGATGAGGAGAGGCTACGCGCCTTGCTGCAGTATGAGCAGGTGCGGGCTTTGCTGGACATTGCCGCTCAGAGCGGGCGCGTGCACTGTTGCGAGGCTGATCCCGTCCTGCGCTGTGCTACTGCCATTGGCAGTCTGGCGGTGGCTCCTCTGGAGCGCCCGGCGGGCGTTCTGGGGTCGGTGCTCCTCTTCGATGAACGGCGCACCGCTTTCGCTGCCGGCGAGTGTCGACTGCTGGCGGCTGTGCTCTCCCGGCTGGCGCGCGAGCTGGAGCAGCAGCTCCGCCTGCTTTCACAGGTCGCCCGTGCGCCTGCTCGGGATCAGCGCCAGGGGCCACCACAGAGGCTGATGCTGGTGCCTGGAGGGGACGGCGCCGCCGCCGGCGTTGGCGACCACCACGCGCTGTGCTGGCCGTCGGAGCTGGATCAGTTGAAGTATGAGTTTATCTCGATGGTCAGCCATGAGCTGCGGACCCCACTGACGGCGATCAAGGGCTATGCCAGCCTGCTGCAGGCGTACGGCCTCTCCCCCTCTGGCCAGGGGCAGGGACGCAAGGGCAGCGACGGGCTGACGGAGGAACTCCAGCGCCATTATCTCGATGTGATCATGGAGCAGGTCAATCATCTGGAGGCTCTGGCCGGCGATCTGCTCGATGTCTCGCGTATTCATGCCAATCACCTCGACCTGCGCTCGACTTCCCTGGATATCGCCGCGCTCTGCCGCCGCGCCGTGGAGCTGATTCGCCAGCGCGTCGAACGCGAGACCCCTGGCAAGTATCTGTTTCGCTGCCGCTTCATGGAGCCGCTTCCTCCGGTCTGGGCCGACGCCGACCGCGTGCAGCAGGTGCTGACCAATCTGCTGGAAAATGCAGTGAAATACTCACCCGCCGGCGGGCTGATCACCATCGAGGCCGGCCTCTCCCGAGAGGGACGGCAGGCCGGAGGTGGGTTGATGCAGGTCAGCGTCTGTGATCAGGGGATTGGCATCTCGCCTGAGCAGCAGTCGCGCCTCTTCCGGCCTTTTAGCCGCCTGGAGCAGGAGAGCAGTGAGTGTGTGCCAGGGGTGGGTCTGGGACTCTATATTACACGCCGCCTGGTTGAGGCGATGGGTGGGCGCATTGAGTTGCGCAGCCGCGCCGGTGAGGGGACGCGCGTGACCTTTACGCTGCCGCTGGCGACGGCTGTGCCGGAGGCGACGGCTGGCCGTGCGCGCTAGCTCGTCTGGCCGTCTGCCGAGGACGCCGCGCAACCGTTGCGCCCGGTGAGGCTGGCAACGGCCCGGCCCCTACTTGCGAAATATAGTCCAGTTTGCTATAGTGTGGCTGGAATGATAGTGAGACTCAACAAGGTAGGGACGAGGCCATGCATATCAGCCTGCTAGAAGATGACTCCGCTATTCAGGAGATGTTACAGCTCGTCCTGCAGGACGAGGGCTACAGTGTCACGATCTACCCTACTGCTGAGGAATGCCTGAATGCGCTCAAGGGTGCCACGCAGGATCAGGCCCCCTCGCCCGATCTCCTGATCGTTGATTGGCTCTTGCCAGGGCTGGTCTCCGGGATTGAGGTGATCCAACAGGTCCGTCGTCTCCCACAGTATCGCTCGCTCCCCATTATTTTGACGACCGCGGCTACGCTGACCGAGCCGGAAGATGCGGAGTTGCAGGGGTTGCAGGTGACGCTTTTGGAGAAGCCGTTTGCTATCGATGATATGGTCAGGCTGGTCCGCGATCTGACGCAGCGCCATAGTCCTTCGGAACGCTAACGCTCCCGCTCCCGTGAGAGGCAGCGCGCGGCGCGCTGGTCTCTTGCCTGGCTCGGCTTGTCTGGCTCGCGGGTGTGGTCTGTGGTGGCTCTCTTCTCTCGCTGATCGATCTCGGGCCAGACTGGCCCAGGCCGAAGGTCTTCAGGCGGCAGGCTGCAGGGTGTTGCTGGCCTCTTCCTGGCCCCGCTCTGTCCGTTTGTCCGGCTGTCTGGCTGGCCAGGGCGGTCTGGTTTGCTGGGCTCTCCGCTGCGCGGTTGGCTGATACGCTCTGGCTAACCTTAAAGAAAGCTGAAACTTTTTGGTAGAGGCGTATTGTTGACTTGTTCTTCTCCCCATGAGCCTGTTATCCTAACAGTAGGGAATGCACCCCGACTGCTGCAAGGCAGGAAGCAAACAAGACAGCCGCAGCGGGTTCGCTGTGGTCTGCGTTTGCGTCACTCAACAGCGACGTTTCACTCGTTTGAAACGCGGAAGACGAAGAAGAAGAAGGAGAGCACAGCATGCAAAATCAGAAAGGTCGTGGTCGTGGTTTCGCATCCATGAGCCCGGAGAAGAAGCGAGAGATTGCCAGCAAGGGCGGTAAGGCGGCCCACGCTCTGGGTACGGCCCACAAGTGGACCAGCGAGGAGGCCCAGGCTGCTGGTCGCAAGGGTGGCTCGATCAGCCGGCGGCGCCCGAAGAATGCCCAGACTCAGGCTCAAGCCTAGCCTGGACTCAGGCGTTGCTGGGGATGATACGGCCTCGTGCGCCGCACTGCTGGGCGCCGCACGGGGCTAGCTGCGATCTTACTTCAGACTGTTCCGCGTCCGTTGGACGCTGGTTGTTTCCTTTCCCTTCTTTTCCAGACTGGTAACGCTACAGAGGCTGGCCGTTCTTCGACGGGCAGCCTTTTTTTTGGGGGCCTGCCAGGGGGCTAGGCTGGCTGTGCTTGGGAAGCCGGGCGCGGCTCCGGACGGGCTGGGACTGGCCGGGAGTACTTTTTTGAGGGTGCGCTGTCTGCTGCCTGGGAGGGGCTGGTATAATCTCCTCTGTACGCCGGAGCAGAGGCGACGAGCAACAACTGTCGAAAAGGAGGCTCCCTATTTCGCAGAGAGCACCACGCCTGGTTGATCCGACAACGGGTATCGCGGTGAGCGAGGCGCCCGGGGCGGGCGAGAGCGCTCAGTGGGAGGTCGAAGAGGAGGAGGCGGCGGCGGGCGCTGGCTGGTCGCTGCTGGGGCTGCGCTTGCCCTTCAGTCTGGCGCGCCTGCGCCCGGGCCGCGGCTTGACCCTGCGCCGCTTCTCGGTAGTGGAGGCGGCCCTCTTGTTGATGCTGGGTATTCTGGCTTCGAAGGGCCTGGGGGTGCTGCGCCAGGCGCTCTTTAATGCCCTGTTCGGGACGGGACCGGAGGCCAATGCCTACTATGCGGCTTACCGCTTGCCTGATACGCTCTTCAATCTGGTGGCTGGGGGAGCGCTGACGCAGGCTTTTATTCCGGTCTTTGTGGCCTACCAGCGCCGCGGCGATCAGCGCGAGGCCTGGTATCTGGCCAGCCTGGTCTTCAATGTGCTGCTGGTGGCGCTGACGCTCCTGCTGCTACTGGGGTGCTGGCTGGCGCCGGCCTTTGTGGTCCATATTTTGGTGCCGGGCTATCCGCCGGCGGTCCAGGAGCTGACGATCCGCCTGACGCGCATTATGTTGATTCAGCCGCTGTTGTTGGGCCTGGGGACGATCGTGACGGCGATTTTGAGTAGTCGTGAGCAGTTTTTGCTGCCGGCGCTGGCAACGGCGATCTATAATGTGGGCTTGATTGCGGGCTTGCTGGTGGCGCTGGTGGTGCCAGGGGTGGGGATTTATGGGCCGACGCTGGGGGTCTTGCTGGCGGCGGCGCTGCAGATTGTGGTCCAGCTTCCGGCTCTCTGGCAGCAGGGGGTACGCTATGTCTTCGCCTGGAATCTGCGCTATCCGGGCCTGCGCGAGGTGATGGCGCTCTTTATTCCGAGTATGCTGGCGGTGGCGGTGGCGTATGTGAGTTCGATTCTGGAGACGACGGTGACGTCGTTTCTGCCGGATCTGGCCAGCCTGGCGGCGCTGCATAATGCTTATATGTTGTTTTATTTGCCGGTGTCATTGATCGCGCAGGCGATCGGTCAGGCGGCGCTGCCGCGCATGGCGCGTCTGGAATTGGAGGGCCGCTATGGGCGCTTGCGCCGCTTGTTCGGGCAGGTGATTGGGTCGTCGCTGGTGCTGAGTGTCTTGTCGGCGCTGGCTTTGGGCGGGCTGGGGCTGTTTGTGATCGATCTGTTGTTTCGCCACGGGGCCTTTGATGATCATTCGGCCTGGTTGACGAATCTGGCTCTGTTCGGCTATGTGGTGGGGTTGCCAGGGGTGTGCGTCGGTGACGTGGTGGCGCGCAGTTTTTATGCCCTGAAGGATGCGCGTACTCCTTTGTTGACGAATGTCTTTGCGCTGCTGACGCGGGTGGCGCTGATGGTGGGGCTGTTCGTCTGGCTGTCGGGCGAGCAGCAGATTCTGGCGGTGTCGCTGAGTTTGTCCGGCTCGGCTTCGGCGGAGGCCCTGCTGTTGTGTCTGGTGCTGTGGTGGCGCCTGCGCCAGCGTGAGCAGCGCGGGCAGGCCCAGGAGCCGGCCCGCTGAGGCTGGTTTGGCCGCTGCACTGGGGCCGCGACGCCTGGTGGAAGGGGGTCAGGATGGCTGTGGGTGGTGACCAGGCGTCGGCTCTTTTGTTTTTGGCTGTGGCTGCTGCGCCGCGGCGGTTTGCTCCTCGGTTCTGGTTTCCTCTGGGCCTGGCTCTCTGACTGGCAAGACGCTGGACCTGGTGGCTGCTCCTGTCTTGCTCCTGCCAGTCAGCTTGTCTCTTTGTCTGGCTGGCTGGCTGTTCTCCTCGGTTGCGGTCACCCGCGCGTCGCGCTCTTCGTCGCCGGCTCCACGGGCTGTCTGGCGCAGGGGCCTGGTTTGGTCGGCGCGGGTCGCCTGCGGACTGGTCTGGGCTGTGGGCCGGTAGGTGGGGTGTGAGGTGGGAAAGTGGGATGGGGTCGCCAGATCCCCCGCGTGATGGCCTCTGTGAGGGCCGCTTTCGAAACTCTCCACGGGCCGCTCAGAAATACGGTGGATTCTGACCGTATTTTGACGAATCTGTACATGTAATGCTTGTAGAATATGCCTATGTTTATTCGTGCTTTCTCGAAACTCGCCCCTTGCGCGTTGCAAAAAACGAGTTTCGAGAAAGGTCGTAATCCGATAGATTTTTGGGCAGGGGGGCAGGGGAAAACGAGGCTCTCAGCGCCAAAAAATGGGGCCTCGATCGTTATAGTCTATGAAAGATGTATCCCGGGTCCGTTTCCGTTGGGCGCGGTTGCAGAGGGGACGATCCGCACGAGGATACTGAAAGTGGAAGATCAGTTTGGTTCTGATGGAAACGTTGTAGGGTTGCAGAGGGGACGATCCGCACGAGGATACTGAAAGTCATGCAAGATGGCGCTTGATGTGCGATATTTGTCAGTTGCAGAGGGGACGATCCGCACGAGGATACTGAAAGGCTCCGCTGGCACACGTGCCATGATGACCATGCCGCGTTGCAGAGGGGACGATCCGCACGAGGATACTGAAAGTCCTGGCCAATCTGCACTTTTGCCACCACTTTGCCGCGTTGCAGAGGGGACGATCCGCACGAGGATACTGAAAGCTCCCCGCAAGTTGCGCCGCTTGCATGTTCTGCAAGGTTGCAGAGGGGACGATCCGCACGAGGATACTGAAAGGTGCCGGCGAGGCCGAAAGCCGACAGGGGCGCGGGAGTTGCAGAGGGGACGATCCGCACGAGGATACTGAAAGGGTCAGATCTTCCTCATGCAGCCGCTGCTGCACGACAAGTTGCAGAGGGGACGATCCGCACGAGGATACTGAAAGCCTCTGCCGGTGCCGGTGCCGGTGCCGGTGCCGGCGCGTTGCAGAGGGGACGATCCGCACGAGGATACTGAAAGGCTCCCCGCAAGTTGCGCCGCTTGCATGTTCTGCAAGTTGCAGAGGGGACGATCCGCACGAGGATACTGAAAGGGCGAGAAAACGGAGCCGCTGTTGCAGCAAGATACGTTGCAGAGGGGACGATCCGCACGAGGATACTGAAAGGTCAATTCTGGGTTCTCTTTGGATATAATACCAATGTTGCAGAGGGGACGATCCGCACGAGGATACTGAAAGTTTCGATCTTCGTGTGTGGAGTTGTTTGAGGTGACGTGAGTTGCAGAGGGGACGATCCGCACGAGGATACTGAAAGCTTTGAGCCGCATAACTACCGGAAATACTACTTGTTGAGTTGCAGAGGGGACGATCCGCACGAGGATACTGAAAGCGTTGAAGAAATCGGCAGCCGCGTTGTCTCTTCATAGTTGCAGAGGGGACGATCCGCACGAGGATACTGAAAGTGGGGCAGGGCGAAGGACACGCCCCAGCTGCTGGAGTTGCAGAGGGGACGATCCGCACGAGGATACTGAAAGCCTGGCTCTTGGACAGGAGAAGGAGGAACAGATCGCGTTGCAGAGGGGACGATCCGCACGAGGATACTGAAAGTTCTTTATCTTGCCTCTCTTAGCGTCTTCTTCCAAAGTTGCAGAGGGGACGATCCGCACGAGGATACTGAAAGAATTCACTGCAGCGGGCCATCAGCAATGATCAGCCAGTTGCAGAGGGGACGATCCGCACGAGGATACTGAAAGGAGGAAGATGAGTTTCTCGACGGGGACTGGCTCACAAGTTGCAGAGGGGACGATCCGCACGAGGATACTGAAAGGAGGAAGATGAGTTTCTCGACGGGGACTGGCTCACAAGTTGCAGAGGGGACGATCCGCACGAGGATACTGAAAGGTTGTTGTTCCATCCAGGCTGATGCCTCCTTTCTTGGTTGCAGGGGGAACGATCCGCACGAGGATACTGGAAGAAAGAAAAGGAGGATACTGAAAAGAGATAAAGAAAGTAAAAAAAAGAGGCACAATATATAAAAAGAATAGCGTATTGCCCCGGGCATCGCCCCCCGACTAGCCCGGCGACAATACACTACATTCCTACAAAACGGCCCTTTCCTCCACTTTGGCGGATACCCACCCACCTCACTCCTTCACTCGCACCATCATCCCCCAAAAAAGAGAGCCGGAGCCGCGCCCCAGCTCGTCACCTGGCACGCGCTCCGACTCCCCAACGGACCAAGTACAGAGCGAAACTCGGATAGAGAGAGCTCGGGTACGTTAGGGAAATGGTATCTTGCTCAAACGCTGACTCCTGACCCAACGCCCTAAGCGCGCCGCTCCCGCTGAGACTGAGGCTGATGAGGCCACCGCTCCCACGCTCAGAGGCCGCGTCTGCACCTGCTCCACCTGCTCCGCTCCTCGCTCGCCTTCCTCGCCTGCAGCGTCAGCCCCCAGTGCGCTCCCTCCTCTGATCATACCCTCCGCCTCCGCTTCCGCAATGCCTCTCCTCATGTCTCGACCAGTGTCAGGACCAGCCTGCCCCAGCACGGGACCCACCTCTGCCTCGCCTCTACCAGTGCCTGTACTGGCGCCTGTACCAGCACCTCTACCGGCATCTGTAGCAGCATCGTGACCGGCATCCGACCCGGCGCCTGTACCAGCACCTCTACCAGTGCCTGTACCTGTGCCTGTACCGGCGCCCGCCTCCGCCAGAGGAGGCAGCGGCACCTGACTCCCATACACAAAGAGCCGAAAGTCGCTCTCGGTGAGCACCCGCCAGGCTTGCCGCTGCAACTCCTCACTGACGATAAATCCCCCGACGACCTCGATCTCCCCCAGACCACAACACGCGAGCCGCTCGCGCAAGACAGACAAGACCCGTCGCGCCTCCTCCCAACTGACCGCTCCCCCGATCTCCATCAAATAGACCGTCCGCAACGGTACACCCGCCCGCCGCGCCAGCTCAGGCGCCGTCAACCCACCACAGCGCCGCCGCAACTGGGCCACCGTCCACAACGGTCCCCGCTGCGGCTCAGGCGCCCCCTTCTGCCGCGCCTGACCCTGGCTCGACCCTGCTGCCGCTGCTGCCACCACTCTCATGACGTAAGTACCTCCTCACACAGCGATCGTGAATCTCCAATACCGCCGTCAGCGCTCGCTCTGATCCCACGTAGAGGCTCAGCTCGTGCCCCAGCTCGCCAATGCGCTGCATACGCGCGTTGATGAAGTCGTGCCGCGCGTAACAGGCCAGGCCCGCCAGACCACGTAAGGCCGCCTCATAAGCACCCTCGATCTCATCAAGCAGACGCGCTACTTCGCTCTCGGCCATCATCCTCGGTCCTTTCTTGCTCAATCACGACAGCCCGCCGCTGTCGCTCGTAGGCCGCCGCTATTTCCTCTTGCGCTCGCTCCAGTCCTAGATGCTCACTCAGGGCCTCCTCTAGCTCGGCCAGACGCCCCATGCGCGCGTTGATGAAGTCGTGCCGCGCCCAGCAGGCCAGCCCCTGCAACCCCCAAAACGCCGCCGCATACTCCTCCTCAATCTGCCGCCGCAGCCTCGCTACCTCACTCTCCGCCATCTCTCTGATGCTCTCCTTCCTGCATCGTTTCTCCTCTATCCTTTCTACCTTTACCCGCTTCTCGCTCGCCACATCTCTTGTCCCCCAGCAACCTCGACTTGGTCGCCCTCTCTTCAATTTCTTGCCGGCTACTAACAGATATAAGCTTATCATAGAGACCATACTCTAGTCAATATAGTATCTAGATCATAGAAATCACCAATTTGTTGCCAACAAAGAAGGAGATAGATTGATGAAAGCCCGCTTCCTCCCTGATACCATCCAGCTCGCAGCTTGCCACACGGATATGATCAATAAACTTACTATAGTTTTTAGAGATAATAATAATTATCTAACTTTAGAAAGATAACATTGAAAACGATACTATAAAGGGACTACCTCGCGTTCTAACCTTTTGTTATAGTAGTAAAAAAGCTGGGCTACCTGATGCTGCGTCTGCGCGTGAGGGAAGTCGCAGATGCAAAGGGCATTTCAAGGACCAGGCTTTCCCAAAGGCCTAAGATTAGCTACAGCGTCATCAAAGAGATCTTTCGCGATTCCTATCGCGTCATCAAGACAGACACGTTGCAGCGCCTTGCTGCGGCTTTGCGCGTGCCAGTGACCGAGCTAATCGAGGAAGTGCCTGAAGAACAGTGGAGGCGTGAGACTGGGCAGACAAGTTAATGCCTGATCTTACCTGTACCTGGGTAAGGAAAGAAATTCTTATAGTCATAGAGCCGGAGTAAGAAGAGAGGAGCAGCGGTTATGAAGAGCAAGGATAGCTGCGTCAGGTTGGAAGTGTTTGCACATCTTTCAAAGATGGGTGAAGCTATGATGATTTCAAAGGCACTGCGGCGCTGCGCAATGATAGAGAAGCTGGCTAGCAAGGGGATAAAAGAGGCATGTTGCGCCTGCGCGTAAGGGAAGTGGCCGAGGCGAAAGGCATTTCGATGAACAAACTGTCGCAGCGCTCCGAAATTAGCTACAACATCGTTAGAGCTATCTTCCATAATCCCTACCACGTCATCAGGACCGACACCCTGGACCGTCTGGCGCTGGCCCTGGATGTGCCGGTGACCGAACTGGTCGAAGACGTCTCCCCCGAGCAACGTCGGCGCGAGCTGGAGCAGATCGGCTCCTAAGTGCGGCTCGCCAGCCCGTCAGCGCCAGCCACCCGCTGGTAGCCGGCGGTGCTGCTCAGGCTGGCGGCGCTCAGCCTCGTCCCCTGATCTCACTACGAGCGCGTCAGCCCCGACGTCTCCAGCAAGCGGCGCGCCAGATGCAGCCACTCCTCCGGCGTCTCATCCGGCACCGAACAGCCATTTGCCAGAATCAGGCGGCGCGCGTTCGTCTGTGAGATCGCCGACAACATCTCATTCTTCAGCTCCTCCTCGCTCCCGCGCGTCAGCGGACCCCGCTCGTGCAATCCGCCCATCAGCGTCTTGCTCGTCAACTGCAGCGCCTCGCTCAAACTCGGACCCGTCAGGCGATCGCTCCAGCTCATCACCTGCACCGGATAATCCGTAAAGCTCTCAAAATAGACCTCATCCTCGGTCTGATCGGGATCGGCGTGCACATGGACCACATTCAGCCAGCCGCCCTGCGCCCCCTCCAGGGCTGCCAGATCGTAGGGCCGACCCAGCTCGCGGTACTCCTCGCGCGTAAAATCCGCCGTCGTCGCCCCCATACACGAAAAGAAAATCCCGCTTGCCCCCGCCTGGATCAGCTCGCCCATCAACAGGCGCAGATTGGCCGCAATCGCCTCCATCGCCCGGCGCGCCGCCTCGGGATGGGCGCGGATCACCTCCACCCCCTGACGCTTGCCGATTGCCCGCAGCACATAGGTCAACGGACTGAACAGCGTCACGATCAGCGGATAGTCCGGCCCGACCCGCTCGCGGATCGCCCGCACACACACCACCTGCTCCCGGAAACTCGGCGTTGACAGATCCAGGCGCGGATGCTCCGCCAGCTCCTCCAGGCGGGCCGACCCATCCGTTGGCAACGGATACGGCAGGTCCGGCATTACCTTGATAATATCCAGGGCAAACTTCTCGACAAAGAACTCCAGCGTCAACTGAGCCAGACGCTGGCCTGACCCCTCGGGCCGGAAATGATGCCAGAAGATAAAGGGCACGCGATCCACCGCCTCCCCGGCCAGGGCCGCGCGCACCCGCTCATAGGGCGTCATTGTCTGAGCCATCGTCACACATCCTCTCTCACTCAAAAAGAACCATCAAGCGCCGTCATCGATCCCGCCCGCCCGTCGGCCAGCCAGGCCAGGCCAGACCAGGGCAAGCGATCACTGGATTATATCACGCCGCCCGGGCAGTGCGCCTGACGCCGTCCCTCCCGAGGGCGAGGACGGCGTCGCGCTCGGCCTCGGAGCCGGCTCCAGCAGCAGAGCCAGCTCTGCCACCTGGCCGGTCTGCAGATCGCGCGCCAGCAAAGCATGCCGGCCCGGGGGCCACTGCGGCAGCAGATGCAGCGCCACCGTAAAGTGTCCAGCCCCATCGGCCTCGATCAAGAGCGGCCAGCCACGTCCATCCACAAAGGTCAGATGCCCATCCAACCAGAAGCGCACCGGAGCGAAAGCACTAAAACCGCTGCCCGCCACCCGCACCGTTCCCCCCACAAAGGGCGAACCCCCATCCAGGCGCACCAGACGCGGACCCGGACCCGGACCCGCTCCCGGACTCAGCGTCGCCGCCGGCGGCGACAGAGAAAGCCCCGGCGCAGCCGTCCCCTGCCAGGCGCGCGAGAGCGGCACACTCGACCGCAGCAGAACAGTCCAGGCCAGCACCGCCGTCAAAACCAGCAGCACCAGCGTCCCCCCGAACCACAGCAGGCGCTCAGCGAACGGGCGCCGGCGTGCCAGTCCCGGCCAGGACAGCCCCGTCTGCTCTCCCCGCAGCAGCGCCGCGGATGTCCCAGAGCGTCGCGACATCCCCAGCCGGCGCAGCGGTAGCGTCGTCACCATCGCCAGCATCGCCCGCCGCGCCTCAGCCCGCGCCGCGCGCCGCTGCTCCAGAGCCGTCCGCGTCAGCCCCGTTGCCGCCTCTCCATCCCCACTGCCGGCAGCGGCAGCCGAAGACCCTCCAGGTCCTGCTGAGGCCGAGCCTGGCCGGGGGCCGCTCCCGGCTGCTGGCTGCCTTCTGACCGCCTGGGCCAGCGGGTGTGTCGGCAGCTCGGCCAGGGTCTGGCGCCGATCAGCCTGCAGCCGGGGCTGAGTGCGCACACGCCCCGCCGGGCGGTCAGGATGCGACCGGGCAGAGCGCCCCGCGCCCCGGCTGCGTAAATTTCCCCAGCCAGCGGGCAGCAGCGTACCACAAAACGGACAACGTCGACTTCTACGAGAGAGTGCACGCGCGCAGCGCGGGCAGAGAGCAGGGCGCGCGGCACCAGACCGATGCCCAAAGACATGCATGGCAAAGCCATCCACTTTCTCAGCCCAATCCACCGGGTGGGGGGCAGAACCTATCAGGAACCAGTTGACGCAGTGACGAACACAGGGCGCCCAGATGGCCTGGACCCGGCCCGGGCGGGCGGGCAGAGACCATCTCTATCGTCATACAACGGGAGCCAGCGACCTTTTCGAGCAGAGGAGTGAGGCGAAGGCCGACCCAGGTGGGGAAAAATCCGCACCACCCTGAAAAAATTTACGGCAAGCGGGCGTCATTTTGAGCACGAAAGCATGAAAGAATCGTCATCGCCGTGCATACTTAGATATTGGCACATTTCTTGCAATAAAGAGAAATGGGGGGAAAGAGACCGAAAAAATTTCGGGTTTTGCCCCGGCAACCAACACGTGGGAAGTGGTTATGAGAGGTAAAGGAGTCAGGAAAAAAACAATGGCAACCAATGCGCGGAGAACATCGAGGAGCGCACGCCGAGCCAAGCATGGATGTCAGGAAGAGCCGGTCCTGGCCTTCTACCAGGACGACGACGACCTCTTTCGTGACGACGACGAACTAGTCACAGGAGAAGACGACGAGTTAGAGGAAGAAGAAGAGGAAGAAGACGAGACGCTAGACAACGCCATTCGCAAATATCTGGGAGAGATCGGGCGCTATCCGCTATTGAGCGCCGAAGAAGAGATGGAGCTGGCGCGGCGAGTCGCCGAGGGAGACATCGAAGCCCAGCAGCGTCTTGTCGAATCCAACCTGCGCCTGGTCGTCAGCATAGCCAAGCGCTACAACACGCAAGGCATCTCGCTGCTTGACCTGGTCCAGGAAGGCAACCTGGGACTCATACGCGCGGCCCAGAAATTCGACCCCTCGCGCGGCTTTCGCTTCAGCACGTACGCCACCTGGTGGATTCGCCAGGCCATCAGCCGCGCCGTAGCCGAACACACGCGCACCATCCACATTCCGGTGCACGTCGTCGAAATGATCTACAAAATCAAGCGCATCACGCGCCATCTCTACCAGGAGCTGGGGCGTGATCCCGAAGCCGAAGAGATCGCACGTGTGGCCCGCCTCAGCAAAGAGCGCGTCGTCGAACTACAGGGCATGGCCGAGAATCCCATTTCCCTGGACGCCCCCCTGACCGACGACGAACCCTATCACCTGGCCGACACCCTGGAAGACACACGCGCCACCGCCCCGGCGGAGGCCGTCACCCATCGGGCCTTGCGCGACCAGATCGCCAGCGCTCTCGAACTGCTCAACCAGCGCGAGCGGCAAGTCATCGAAATGCGCTACGGTCTGGCCGACGGCTACTGTCACACCCTGGAGGAGCTGAGCGCCCACTTCAAACTGACGCGCGAGCGCATCCGCCAAATCGAAGTCAAGGCATTACGCACCCTACGTCAGCCGATCCAGGCCCATCTCTTGCGCGACCTTGCCTGACAGGACGCGGGCAGCAACTTCATGGCGTTCTTCATAGAGCGAGCGGGGACGGACCTGGCGCCGGCGGCCTCTTCCGCTGTCTGGAAAGCAGCGACCAGGCCGCCCGCCGTCCAGTCCCCCCTTGCATGACACCGTATCCCCTCGCGCCCTGTGCACCACCTGCCGTCTCCTCGCTCATTCCTACTTACAGATCGCGATGGGCGAAGCGCAGCATCCCCAGCAGCGGCAGCACCACGATATAGAGGACCACCCAGAGCGCCATCGCCGGCGTCAGCGCCTCCGCCCCGATGATCGGCAGAGTCTGAGCCTGGCGAATCCCGATCAAATCCTGAGCCACCGGCGGCAGCAGGGCCGCAGAAGCCGCATGCCAGAGCGCATCGGCGGGCATCAGCAGCTCAAAGACCGTCCTAATGCGCTCCACCGTCGTACTCTCGCCCGTAATCTGCGTCACCACCTGGGCAAAGCTGGCGATCGGCGTCGCCAGAAAGAGCAAGGCTGCGATCGCCCCGTTCGCCAACGTTGGCAGACTGGCGCTGCCCACCGTCAGCAGGGCCAACAGGCTCAACATCCCCAGTTCCAGCAGCCCCAGGGCCTGAACCACCCCATCGGGCCAATAGCCGGTCTTCCAGTAGATCACCCCCAGAAAGCCCA
Organism: Thermogemmatispora onikobensis; assembly: GCF_001748285.1. Classification (NCBI taxonomy): domain Bacteria; kingdom Bacillati; phylum Chloroflexota; class Ktedonobacteria; order Thermogemmatisporales; family Thermogemmatisporaceae; genus Thermogemmatispora; species Thermogemmatispora onikobensis. The sequence goes on from NZ_BDGT01000014.1 coordinate 82,036, forward strand.
ACTCCAGCACCGCTGTATAGACTGCCAAAACCAGCGCATAGGCCAGCCACTTCCCAAAGACGATCTCCACCCGATGCAACGGCTTCGGCACAATCACCGACAGCGTTCCCGCCTCGATCTCCCCCGAGAGCATCCCCGCCGTCAGCAGCAGCGTCATCAAACTCGACTGCAAATAGACCGACCAGCTTGCCAGCACCGTCATCAGCGCCCCGATTCCCAGCAGCAGCAGATCGAGATTCTCAGGCTGGGCCCGCGTCAGATTATCGACCAGGGCATTGAGCAAGAGAGTAAAGAGGCCCAGCAACAACACCGTCAGCACGACCACCGCGGCAAAGATACGGCGGCGCACAATCTCCTTGATCGTAAAGCGAGCGATGACCAACCAGCCCATAACTCAGCAGCACCTCCTCAGCGGACCTATTGCAGGCTGCGTGACAGCTCGATGGTGCGCAGAAAGACCTGCTCCAGCGAGCGCCGATGCGGGGCCAGGCGATAGAGGCGCGCCCCGCAGGCATGGACCGCCTCCGCCACCTCGGCGGCCTGCTCCTCACTGCGCAGGCGCAGCAACACGCGACAGGGGTCATACTGATCGCGCTCCACCGCCAGCGCCAGCCTGGCCAGCTCTTGCAGCAAGGCCTCGCTCAGCGGCTCCGCGCGCAGCTCCACCAGCAGCGGCTCATCAAACAGCTCCTCGGGGGCCCCGATCTTCAAAATCCGTCCCAGATTAATAATGGCCACCCGATCGCAGAGAGCCTCAACATCGGGCAACTGATGAGAGTTAATAAAAATGCTCGTCCCCGCCTGCTTCAGATCGAGCAGCAAGCTGCGCAAATCGTGCTGACCGACCGGATCGAGGCCCGTCGACAACTCATCGATAATCAGCAGCTCCGGGCGATTCAGCAGCGCCTGCGCCAGGCCAATGCGCTGCAGCATCCCCTTCGAGAACGTGCCCAGGCGCTGACGCTCGCGGCCCGCCAGGCCAACCAGGGCCAGCACCTCCTCGATCCGTGCCCGTAAGAGCGAGCCGCCCATCCCATAGAGCGCGCCATGAAAGCGCAAGAACTCCTCCGCCGTCAGCCAGCGGTGGAAAGTTGGCAGCTCGGGCAGGTAGCCGATGCGGCGCCGCACCTCACGGTCGCCCAGCGGGCGCCCCAGCAGGCGAACCGTGCCTTCGGTCGGCTGCACCAGGCCCGTCAAGATCTTAACCACCGTACTCTTGCCCGCCCCATTCGGTCCCAAAAAGCCAAAAGCCTCGCCGCGATACGTCACAAAGCTGAGATGATCGACCGCCAGCAACCGGTGATAGAGCTTCGTCAGCCCCTCAACCTCGATCGCCGGCTCGCGTCCCTCTAGCTCACCACTCATGAACGCTCCTCGCTCCTCTTCCTCAGATTAGGTCACCAGCGCCTGGATGGATGGGATCACATCCAGACAGATCACAGGTAGCCAGCCAGCGCGATCAGCCGTCTCCCATTCCCTGGCTGAGAGCAGAGAGCAGCGGACAAAAGAAGACCTGGCCTGACCAGGTCTCCTGCCGTTACCTTGCCTGGCTTAGCCAGCCAGAAGGCAAACAGCAATGGATCGGCCAGAAGCCATCAGACCCGCGCTCTTGATGAGTCCTCCTGACGGCTTCTGCCGGTCCAGGCGCTACCTTGTATGACGCCGGAGCGCGCAGCGCGGCGAGCGTCCAATCCTGAGCGGCTGCCAGCGCCAGCGAGCTGGTGACAGCAGGTGGAAAGGCGGGCCGAGCTGATAAGGCTCACGGAGTCGACCCGCCGGCCTGCTGCAACCAGGCGCTGAGGCCAGCCTGGCCTGGCCTACCCTGACCTACTGCAGGCTATTGGCCACCGTCAGCAGCTCAGACCGATCGTGACTGCTCTCACCCAACAGATAGACGCGCCCCTGGGCCTGCCAGAGCACGGCCTCCCCGACCGGCAGATCCGTCATCTTATTGGACGACTCAAGCTGGTTACTGGTCAGCAAAAGGCCCGATTGACCCTGAACCGTCACCGTCTGGGAAGACATACTCGCCAGCACAGGGATGGGCACGGTCCCGCTGCTCAGATCGATCTGGCGTAGCTGCTGCACCAGCGACGGGGGCAGCCCCGGCAGCGAGAGCAAGAAAGCGCGCAGATCCTCCAGCGAAGCCTTGCCGGTCGCCTCGATGGTCGGCGATGGCGTCTGCACGATCACCAGCACCTTGCCACCGCTGCTCACATAATGCGCCTCAACGACGCGCGAGACATGGATCACAAACGTCGCCCCGTCCAACTGGGCCGGGACAGCGATATTCGCATGACCGACCCGCGCCAGATAGGCGCGAGCGCTGGCCGCCCGGAACGTAAAGGTCGCCTGCCCGCCCTCCAGCACATCAAAGACCGGCTGCCGCCCACTGAAAGAGGCGGGCAGAGTGGTCGGCAGCTTCATCGTGAAGCCAGCCAGCCGCTCAGCCTGGGCGCGCGTCAGATTGCGCTGCTGGTGCAGCAGCCCCGACGACACCTGAATCTCACCCAGGTCGCGCAACTGCGGAAGCTGCGACGTCTGGATCGCCTGCTGACTGACCGTCACCGGCTGGAAGCGCTGCACACTGAAGAACGAGAGGAGAGTCGCCGCCAGGCCCGTACCGCTGCTGATCACAAACAAGACCACCAGCAGCACCACCGCTGCGATGACCATCCACGAGCGGAGCAGCACCTGGCGCACCGGTACACGACGCCCCTGCGGCACCTGCACCGGGCGCACCCGTGGGCCGCTCGTCCCCAGCAGGGCCCCCTCGGCGGCCTGCGACGCCCGCTGGACCTCTGGCCGCCTCTGTTCAGCGACCTTCTCAAGCTGGCGGCGAGCCTCCTCACCCTCGGGGGCGGTCACCGTCAGCCCATCCTCAGCCGCCAGGGCGGCGTTGGTCTCTAGCAGCAGCTCCTCCAGACCAGCGTCCGCCCTGGCCTCCTGCAGCAACAGCGCCAGTCTCTGCTCATCGCCGCCCTCCAGGGCCTCCAGATAACGCCGCAAGAAACGCGCCCGTCGCTCCCCCTGGGGCAGCGCATGCTCCGATAAATGCTTCTCTTGCTCCATTCTTGATCGATCCCTTCTCTGCTCTGCTCTTAGGCAACTCTCTGACTTGATTTCCTGCTATCAGTCAGGAAATACCGCTCTTGACCAGCAGTCTCCTTTCACTGCGGCACTACGCGGTTCATGCTGGCCGTACGCAAATGGGACACCCACCTGGCAGCTAATCAGGGGCACCCGGATTGGCGGCCGCCCGTTGCTGGAAGGCTCGCCGCAGGCGCTGGAGCGCCCGATGGAGCCGCACCCGCGCCGCTCCCGGGCTAATCCCCAGATGGCGCGCCAACAGCTCGCGCTCGCAGCCCTCGACCACCGCCAGGCGCAAGACCTCGCGATCCTCCTCGCCAACCAGCGCCAGCAAAGCTGCCGCCTCCTGCTCGGCCTCAACCTCCTCTTCCGGTCCGCTGGTTGGCGCCTGCAACTGATCGAAGATCTCCAGCTCGCTGGGGGCCTTCTCCAGGGCGAGCGCACTGGCCAGGTGCCCGGGCGACAGCTCGCGCTGGCTGCGGCGCGCCTGCTCGGCCTTCTGCCGTCGGATCACATTGAACCCGATCCCAAGCAACCAGGCCAGCGGCTGGCGACCCGGCTCAAAGCGCGCGGCATGGGCCAGCGCCTCAACAGCCACCTCCTGCAAGACCTCCAGCGCGACGGCATGAGCCTCCCCAGCGGGGGCCAGGCCCAGGCGCACAACATAGAATCGCAGGTTCTGGAGCAGCGTCTCGCTGTGCTCGATCAAAAACCTCTCCAGCTCGACTCTGGCCGCCTCCTCCGGCAAAGAAGCGGGCGGCACCGTTGAGAACCTGCTCCGCGCTGGCTCACGCTTCATCCGTTCTACAGATCCTTTCCTGCTACAACCTGCGCAGGAGCCGTCTCGCTCACCTTCCTGTCGGGAAGCAGACAGAAGCAGACTCCTGCTCGCTCACATCATTCTCTTCAAAAAAGCCTGACGCAATGTTACACCGCCAGGCTCTTGCCAGCCCCCAGGCCAGCATGCTATACTTCCTTATAAGGACCGGTCGCTAGCAGCGAACACGAGCCAGCTCGCTGTGCTGGCCGGTCCTTCCAGGCTCCTCCACTCGTGCTGAGCGGGCCAGGCTCTCTGCTCCTTTCTGGCCACGCGCCGAGCAGTCGCCTCCCCCCGATCGCGGCGATCGCAATAGTTCTGCCCTTATCCGGGGCCGCACGACAGCGACGCCCAGAGACCGCAACGCAAGCAGCGAGAGACAGAGCACGCCTGGCCCGCTCATGTGCCTCGCAAGCGCAGACCGGCCCACCTGGTGGTCAACTTGCCTGGCGCTCGCCCCGATCAGTCACACCAGCTCCCAGCTAACTCCAGCCCCAGCCTCAGCTCTGCCAGCCATGCCTGATTGCTCTACGCCTGAGCCACCCCTGCCGCCGGAGAGCGACATCGACCACTTTGCCAGCAGCATTCTGGCGCGCCCGCTCTATCCCTACCAGAGTGAGATCGCTGCCGCCATCCTCGACTCCATCCGCCACGGACGCGGAGACATCTTCAGCGTCATGCTGGCGCGCCAGATGGGCAAAAACCAGCTCTCCGCCGTCCTTGAAGCCTATCTCTTAGCCAGCGTTCCCGAAGGCACCATTGTCAAAGCCGCCCCCACCTTCAAGCCCCAGCTCCTCACCAGTCGCCTGCGTCTGCTCACCCTGCTCCAATCCTCTGCCCTGGCCGAGCGCCTCTGGCGCAGCGGCGACCACCTGCTTGGCCTGGCGCCCGAAGCTGATCCGCAGCTCGTCCGTCGCCACAGCGGGCCGCGCATCCTCTTTCTCTCCGCCGCCCCTGAGAGCAACGTCGTCGGTGCCACCGCCAGCCTCCTGCTCGAAATCGACGAAGCCCAGGACGTCAGTCCCGACAAATTCGACCGCGACTTTCGCCCGATGGCCGCCACCACCAACGCCACCACCGTTCTTTACGGCACCGCCTGGAGCGACGACACCCTGCTGGCCCGGCAGCGCGCCCTCAACCTGGAGCGCGAGCAGCACGAAGGGCGGCGAACCCACTTTGAATACGACTGGCAGGCCCTGGCAGCCATCAACCCTGCCTACCGGCGCTTCGTCGAAAGCGAAATCCAGCGCCTGGGCGCCAGCCATCCCGCCATCCAGACCCAGTACCTGCTCCAGCCCATCAGCGGCGCCGGCTACCTCCTCACCCCTCTCCAGCGCAGCCTCCTCCAAGGAGACCACCCCTGGCAAGAAGAGCCGCAAGAAGAAGCGCACTACGTTGGCGCCATCGACATCGGTGGCGAAGAGCAGCGACCTGAAGAGCAGCTAGCCCTTCTCGGCCAGTCCACCGCACTCCCTCCACGACGCCGTCGTGACAGCACCGTCCTCACCATCGCCGCCCTCAGCCAGAACGAGCTAGGACTGCCCGGCCTGCGCGTCGTCCACCAGCAATGGTGGACAGGCCGCCCCTATCTAGAGCAGTACAGCGCCACCCTGGCCCTGGCTGAGCGCTGGCGCCTGCGCCGCCTCATCATCGACGCCACCGGTCTTGGCGCCGGCCTGGCGGCCCTCCTGCGCAGCCGCCTCGGCGACGAGCGCCTCCTTCCCTTCACCTTTACCCGTCCCAGCAAATCACGCCTCACCTACCAGTTCCTGGCCGCCATCAATAGCGGACGCCTCAAGCTCTACCATCCCGCCAGCGCTCCGGCAGCCATCGCCGGCGAATGCTGGCAGCAGCTACGCCAGGCCCGCTATCGTCTCCTCGGCGAAAGCGGCCTCGACATGTACGTTCACCCCAGCGACGGCCATGACGACTTTCTCATCAGCCTGGCCCTCCTCAGCGAGGCCCTCAACGAGCTGGACCCACCGCCTGCCTCGGCCCTCATCCTGCCGCGCCGCCTCTATCAAAACGAGAGTCTTTTCTGAGGCGGCCCACTCTGGAGAAACCTCCTTCTCCCGCTCCTGCCCGACCTGCTATCGACGTGCGCCCCCTGACGTGGTACAATCCTCACGATAGGAGGGCAAACCTAAAAGGAGAGAGGCCAATAACTCCCCCACCGCACGAGCGGTGACGCCCTGAGCCGGGCCGTACTGCCTCTGCAGACCGCCGGCCTCTGGATGGCAGCGGCGGCCCCAGGCGAGCGGACGAGCGAACGCCAGGGAGAGCCAGCACCAGCCCAACAGTTAGTCATCCAGCAACAGCAACGGGCCAGAAGGAAGCACAGACCAATTCAGAGCGAAGAGGAGAAGCGTCGTCCCATCCCCTCGACCGTAGTGGAGGACAGCGCAGAGAAAAGAGGGAGAGGCATGCCAAAGAAGCGCAAAGAATCGCCATCGCCGAGCATTGACGAAGTCCTCGACGCCATGTGTCACCGCGACACTATCGACCCCCTCCAGATGGACACCTACCTGGAGCGGCTTGACGAAGAATGGGCAGCAGGAGCGCGCGAGAAAGTGCTGGACCTGCTCCGTCGCCGCGACCCGGCGGCCCACTCCACCGCGGTCTATATCCTCTCACACCTGGCTACCGAAGACGACCGTGAAGTGCTCGAAGACTTTGTCACCGACCCGACCGTCAGCGACATCGCCAAGCTCACCCTGGCGCCCGTCCTCAGAGAACTCAACTCCGAGCTGGCTGAGGAGGGCCTGGTCGAATACCTCAACGATCCCGAGGCCGCCATGCTCCAGATGCAGAGCCGCCTTCTGGAGCTGGTCGGTAAGAGCGAGCTAGGAGTCGAAGCCGTCCTGGAAGACGTCCTCAGCATGCCGCTAGAGCGGCGCCTCGGCTTCGTCGACTGGCTTGGGCGCAGCCACGACCCGCGCGCCGTCCATCTCCTCCTGCCCCTACTTGAAAACCAGTCGACGCGGGTCGTCATGGCCACCATCGACGCCCTCGAACAGCTCGGCAGCCTGGCCGCTCCCCAGGCCATCCCTGCCCTCAACCACCTGCTTGCCAGCAGCTCGAACCGCCTGCTCAAACAGCATGCCCGCGCCGCCCTCGGGCGCCTCACCATGCAGGCCGCCCCCGGCACCGAAGCCCAGGCCCTGGCCGAGGCCGCTCGCCCCGCCTACCCGCTCTACGAAGCGCGCGTCAGCTTCATCGATGGCAGCGGCTCCCAGATCATTATGCTCGCCTGGAAGCACTCCGAAGAGACCGTCAAAGGGATCAACCTGCTCTGTCAAGACCAGTGGGGCATCAAAGATTGCTACAGCACGGACGAAATGGCCATCGAACGCTGGCAGCGCCTGGTCCGCGAAATGGGTGACCAGGGCTTCACCACCTTCGGCGTCCCGCCGGCCTACTGCCTGGCCCTCATCAACGAAGCCGCCGCCCTCAACCGCCGTGGGCGCCACAAGCTGCCCATCGCTTACGCCATCTGGCGCCCCCTGCTCTCCGCCGAGATGCAGCAGCACCTGAGCCAGCCCGTGGCCACCGCCCTGGAGCCGCAGCCCTTCACGCCCGAGCTGCTGCCTCTCGTCCAAAAAGGCGACGAACTATTTCAACTGCCCGAATTTTCCTCCTGGATGTACGAGCCGCTGGAGCGCATCCAGCCCTTTATGGCTCGCTACTGGGGCACTATCGAATTCCCTCGCGTCCCCCCGACCAGCGCGCGTGGACGCGGTCGCAGCCACAAGCCAGACCAGCAGCAGACTCCCACCGATCAACGTCAGGCCCTGGAGACTGTTGTAGAGCAGGCCCTGCAGGAACTGATCGACGAGCAGTGGCGCCTGCTCTACGAGACCCGCCTGCGCCGTCAGGGTCAGCTCTTCGCCTTCGCCGGACGGCGGCAGGAAGTGGCCCTCATCCAGGCCGTGGCCGCGGCCCTCCACCCGGCCTCGAACCTCCCCCTCACAGAGCAGCCCTTTGTCCGCGCCTTCCTCAGCCTCTCGATCCGCCAGGGGCCTTTCCGCATGCTCCTGGAGACGCTTGACACCAACGAACTGCAACCGCTGCCAAGCGACCTCTTCCCGCCGCGCTAAACTCAGCCGACTCGGCCTGGCCCGCCTCACCTCGCTTCTCTGCCTGGAGCAGAGGCGCGGGCCGCCAGAGCGGAGGAGAGAGAGAAGACAGCCGAGCGCGCGAGCTAGCTGTTGTAGAGATCCGGGCGTCGGTGCTGCAGCGACGGCACCTTCGCCCGCGCCTGCTCCAGGCGCTGCAGGTCCAGCTCACCAAAGACCAGCTGCTCGCCCTCGCTGCCCTCGGCCAGCACCACCCCCAGCGGATCAACGTGCAGCGAGCGACCCAGGAACTGATGCCCCGCCTGATCGCAGGTAAAGACGTAGGCCGTATTCTCAATTGCCCGCGCCACCACCAGATGGCGCCAATGCACCTCTTTCAAATGGCCGTTCACCCAGCCCGACGGCACCACAAAGAAATCGACCCCGCGCGCCGCCTGATAGCGCGCCACCTCCGGAAAGCGTAGCTCGTAGCAAACAAACAGCCCCATGCGCCCGAACGGTGTCGCCAGCGGCTCAAAGAGGCGATCGCCGCTCACAAAGACGTCCGACTCGCGATAGCCATAGGCATCGAACATATGCGTCTTATGATAAGCGCGCAGCAGCTCCCCCCGCTCATCGATCACCACCGTCGTATTGTAGGTCTTCTCCTCCGTCTCACTCGCCGTCTCGATCATACCCGCCACCACCCAGACCTGAGCGGCGCGCGCCGCCTCGCGCAGGCCCCCTACAAAGGGACCCTCCAGAGACTGCGCCACCCGGCGAGCATGGGGAGCCGTAAACTCCTCGTGCGAAAGATAGGCCAGAAAGATCTCCGGCAGAATCACCAGGCGTGCCCCCCGCTGGGCCGCCAGCGCGATGGCCGAACGCGCCTTCGCCAGATTCTCCTCCGCCGAAGGACTCGACTCAAGCTGTGCAGCAGCGATCAGCGTCGTCGTCATAGTCGTCTTCGCTCCTCTCCAGCGCACATGTGCGCCACCAGCAGCCCTGAGTTACCCGCCTCCGATCCTGACTGATCAACAGCAAGCCAGGCGGAGCGAGGACCCAGAGCCAGACCAGTCAAACAGACGGGACCAGGCGGCCCCCAGACCAGCACAGCTGAGCATGAGAGACCACACCCAGCAGCAAGAGTAGCAACAAGCCAGTCTGTCAGCCAGGAATCCGCCCGCCCGCCCGCCCTACCAGAGCGGGTTGATCACCAGCCCACTGGCCAGCTTTGGATAAAGATAGGTCGACTTCTGAGGCATGCGCTCATCAGCGCGGGCCACCTCGCAGATCTGACGCACCGGCGTCCCATTGAGCAGCAGCACCACCTGAGCCTCGCCACGCGGCAGCGCAGCCAGTGCCTCCTCCGTCTCATGAGTATAGCGCAAATAGCGTCCCGCCTTCACATCCTCAGCGCTCAGTCCAAGCACCTCCTCCAGCAGCAGTCGATGAGCGATGGCCACATCGAGCGCGTTCCAGGACGGATCACGCCCGCTCTCAGCCATCCGGGCTTGCCCCTCCTCTGTCAGACGCAGCAGCCAGCTCCCTTCCGGCGTCAGCAGCGCAAAGGAAGGCGCCGTCTGGCCCGCTTCCGCCAGACGTCTCAACAGCGCTGCCCCGCGCCCCATCTCGCCTTCCAGGCGCTCAACCTGGAAATAGCGTCCCAGACGCTCCGGGGTCAAACACTGTAGCTGCTCAGCCGAGAGGCCCGCCAGCAAGCGATGCGCAGGCAGCACCAGCAAGCCGGGATCATCCACATCGATCAACACCATCATCACAAAATTGGCCCCATCCTCTGGGTCCAGACCGCGATGCAGCTCGCGAATCTCCTCGCGATAGCTCAGCGCTGTCTCATAGCGATGGTGCCCATCGGCAATAAAGAGCTGCCGCTGACTGAAAAAGTCCTGGATCAGCGCCACCTGCTCCGGGTCCGTAATCGGCTGCAGGCGATGCTCATCGGCCAGCTCATCGCGCGCCTGGACCTCAGCGCGCTCAGCATAGGGCTGAAGCAGGCGACGCAGGCGAGCCTGGGGGTCCTCGTACCAGGCCATGATCGGGCTAAAGTTAGCGGCGCAGGCCCGCATCAACTGCAGCCGGTCATCCTTGGGCTTGCTCAGCGTCAGCTCATGGGGCAGCACCACCCGCGCACTCCACGGCTCCAGACGCACGCGCGCCACCAAACCCGTGCGCGTATAGCTTTGCCCTCCATAGCTGAAACGCTGCTGATACAGATAATAGCCGGGGGCCGCGTCCTGACGCAGCACCCCCTCCTTGCGCCACTCGGCAAAGGTGCGCGCCGCGCGCGTATAGCGATTGTTCAGAGTTGTATCCTCGGGAAACTCACGCCCCAGCTCCAGACGAATCATATTATAGGGATGGCGCGCATAATAGCGCTCCTGCGCCTCGGGCGAGATCACATCAAAGGGCGGACAAAGTACCTGTCCCACATCGCTCACCGCTTCAGGCGCATAGCGTATGCCACGGAAAGGTCGTACATCTGCCATAGTCGAGGCACTTCGCTTTCTCTCCAGATTCAACGCTCCCGCAGGAAACATGCTCAGCGACCCGCCTTGTCCCACCTGCCGGATCATCGCCCCGGCGGCGGAGGCAGAGGGAGCAGCGTCTTCTCTGCCCATTGTACCATCTCTCTGCCCTCTGGCCCAGCCCGGTCCCCATCTTTGCGGCTCACCCTCTCCGGCCAGCGAGCGGGAACGGAGCTTGAGCCAGCAGCCAGGAAGAACCCCCATACCCCCTTGACTTTTCGCTCCTTCTATGGTATCCTGAAACTAGAACGTAAGTTCCAGTTTTGCGATTGAAGCGACCTCCCCTTTTCCTCAGCCGGGAGGCGGTCCCCCGCTGCCTCCCGACTCGCACTCTCTCTCACTTCGCTCTCGCGGGCGGTCAGGTTTCTGCGTGCTCCCCCTGGCCGCCCGCCTCTACTTGTAGAGGTCTGGCGGCAGCGGTCTGTCTGCCCTGTGGTTAGTGAGAGAGGGAGCATCGAGCCGGCCTTTGGTCCTCTTCAGCCGTCTACGGGCGAGTCAGCCTGACCATGCCCCGGCTGCCCGCCTCTCGCGGCCTGCCGGGTCAGCGGCAAGGGCTGGTGATGATCATCCTGCGGGAATAACCCACAAGTCCTACAATAGGCGTAACAGATTGACTCGCCCTGATATACTTTGTAATCTCATTACGTCGAAGCCGTGAACACGCCTTATCGAAGCACAGCGAGCAGGCGCTGCGTGCCGTGGTAGGCGTACGGCGAGCCGAGCGCGGCAGGTCCGTGACGCCGTCCAGGCGAGCGAGCAGTGTCTGCAGGAACTGACTATCAGGAGCTGCCTGTGGGGAGGAGCGGGCGACCCCGTAGCCTGCGCACTGTAGCGGGTGGGGTGCCAGCCAGCCCCTCGCTCGACAGGTACCGGGCACTGTCTCTGACCCGTCCAGCCAGCGATGGGTACAGTTTCGGAGAACGGAGATGCTATGTACGAGACGCAGCAAGAAGATCTGCTGGTGGGGCAGATGGTGGGAGGGTACCGTGTTGAGCAACTGCTGAGCAAAGGTCGTGTCAGCGCTGTCTATCTGGCCCGGCACTCCGTCAGCGGTGTGCCAGTGGCCGTCACCGCGATCATTATCCCGGAGGACTTCTCGGTACGGGCGCGTAACCGCTTCATCAGACGCTTTACCCAGGTTGCGACGGCCCTCCTTGAGCTGGACCATCCGCATATTCTGCCGATTTACGACTTTGGCGAGCAGCTTGGCTATCCGTACTTGATTTCGCCCTATGTCACTGACGGCTCGCTGGCGCACGTCCTCAAGCGCGATGGGCGCTGTGCTCCCTCGTACGCCCTGGAGGTCCTCCAGCAGGTGGCAGCCGGGCTAGACTATGCTCACGCGCGGGGCATCGTGCACCGGGCCTTGAAGCCGGCCAACATCGTGCTCCAGGGTGACGAGCACCATGTGATCGTAGCGGGCTTCGGCCTGGTTGATCTCTTGCAGCTGCGCGGCGTGCGGCGTGTCGAGCATCCCTATCTCCATCTGCTTAATCTGGCCGGAACCTTCCTCGGGTCCCCGGAATATCTGGCCCCGGAGGTTGTCCTCGGTCAGCAGCAGGTTGATGCGCGCGCCGATATCTATGCCTTGGGGATCATCTTATATGAGCTGCTCAGCGGCAAACCGCCCTTCACCGGCAGCGATTCGCTGGAGATCGCTCTGCAGCATGTCAAGCAGCCGGTACCGGCCCTGCGCAACCTCTGTCCGACTCTGCCGCCGGAGATCGATGAAGTCCTCTCGCAGGCGCTGGCCCGTGATCCGTCGCGCCGCTTCCCCTCAGCGGGAGCCTTTGTCACTGCCTATGCGCGGGCCCTGCGGCGGGAGCGCAGCTTTGCCGCCGCCGCTCCTGTCGCTGCCAGCATCGGCCAGCTCCAGGCCCAGCTCGCAGAAGAAGATGAGCTTACCAGCTCCGGCAACCACTGGCAGCTGCGGCCCCCCATTGTCACCGGGCGCCTGCCGAGCATCAAGCGCAGCGGAGAGCTACCAACGACCGGCCCCCTGGTCGGCGGAGGCGCCTGGCAAGACCAGCCCCTGCCTCTGACGAGGGAGGCGCCTGCCGTGGGAGTGCCAGCGGCGAACGGCGCCAGGCGTGAGATGGTCTCGTTGCCCGGCACCCTGCCGCAGGCCGTACCCCCCATGCCCCCGGCTCCGCCCATGCCTGTCCCTAGCGGCAACAATGCCGATCTTGACAGCTTCGCCTGGTGGTCCGGGCGGCCCGAAGACTACGCTTCCAGGCGCGCCGGCGCGGCTCAGCAGGCATCTGCTCCGGCTTCGTCGGCCCCGGCCAGAGTCGCCCCCACAGCTGGCAGCCCCGAAGCTGCTCCGGTCGTCTTGCCTGCTCCACGAGAGCAGCGTCGAGAGCAGCAAGCGCGCTCTCGCCTGCTGCAACAAGAAGCGCCGTTTGCGGCGGAAATCCCCATGAGTACGCGACGTGGACGCAAGCGACGACGGCGTCAGGTGGTGGCCCTCCTGGCTGGCGGTGGCCTGGCCGCGGCTGGCCTGGGCCTGGCCCTCAAGACCTCGGCGGCCCAGTCGCTGCTGAGCGGCCTCTTCCATTCCAGTCAGGGCAGCAACATGGCCGCCACCTCCTCTGGCGCCACCGGCAGCCAGCAACAGACCGGCGGCCAGACCACAAACGGCACCAGGCAGAACGGCAAGGTCATTGGTACCACGGCCCTGGCTCTCAATTCCGCCCAGGCCTTCACCAATCCCGCCGATGGCAAGCAGGGCCTGCTCGTTCACCTGCCAGGCGGCTCCTTTGCGGCCTACTCGCGGAGCTGTACTCACGAAGGGGTGGCCGTCAACTATGATCCGGCGACCCATTTGCTCGTCTGCCCGGCGCATGGCGCCATCTTTGATCCAGCCAAGAAGGGGAGCGTTGTCCAGGGCCCGGCCACGACCCCGCTCCCGCAGATCATGATTCGCGTCAATGCCGACGGCTCCATCACAACCGTCTGAGCGGGCCGGCGGCGTCAGGGCCACGCCGTCCATCCTTGCTTCCCCAACGGAGAGGCTAGCCGGGACGGCCTGCCCTGGCTTGACGTGCCAGGGCAGCCCTGGGTAGACTACAACCAGTGACTCCTGGTGCCGCTACCCTCCCTTGGTGGGGGAGAGTCGACGCTGGCAGCACAGTAATCACGTGGGAAGGAGGCGGTGCCTCTCTCTCCGCCCCCATGAACGAGGTCTGTTCGGGGCAGGGAGGCGCCGCAAGAGATGGCCAAATGGATGAGACCGTTCTGGGCTATATTGGCTTTATTGTTGCTGCCCTCATTCTTGCCTGGGCTGCCCTGGAGATCGGAAAACGCCTCAACACCGTCCGCCGCTCGGGCACAGGTACAGAGACGGCAGATCGCTTGATCAAGCTGGACCCCACTCAGCTCAATCAGCTAGAGGAGATGGCGCCCGAGGTCCCCCTCGAAGACGATGAGGATGAGCCGCCTTATCCTCCCACGCGCTCCCGGCTCAATGGCCATTATTCGAATAAGAGTAAGCAAACCTTCTGACTGAGGATAGAAGAGGCCGCTGATCAGGCGAACGAGGAGCAAGGCCCTGGCGTGGCGGCCCGGCCCGCACCCCGGCTCATCACCGCGTCTGCGCGCCCGCCCGCCAGCCAGTCGTAGAGCGCGCCAAGAACACTCAGTCGGGATCATCATCGCGCTCCCGGCTCCGGCCCTCCTGCAGCATGCGCCTGATCTCCGCCAGCACCTCGGCGGCATCCAGCTCGGAAGACGAAGCGTCAAGCTCCATCTCGTCTTCCGCCAACTCTTGTCGACTGCTGGGTCCCTCCTGCCAGGAAAGCCGCTCACCTTCGTAACTCTCTAAAAAGGCCTGCTCGCAGGCTGTGAGCGCAGCTCGCGCCGTGCAGTGTCCATAGATGATGCGCGGCAGCAGGCTGTGATAGATGACGATTGTCTGTATGACCGCTTCGAGATGATGACGGAAAGCTGGCAACGATAGCCTCTGCTGGCCCAGATAGACGCTGGCACAAAAACGTACCTCGTCGTCCTCCAGATCCAGACCAAAGCGCCCCAGCGGCAGTGTGTAGTTCAGGCTCATCAGGGCCTCCAGGCAACTCAGGCGCTGCCGTTGCGGCAGAATACTGAGATGGGGAACAATGAAGAGCAGCCTCCGCCCCAGCGGCGAACCAGCCTGCAGGATGAGCAGCAGTTGCCACTGACCCAGCTCGTCGTGAAACACTAACTCTGCCACTCCCTGGCGCTCGTCCACGCTGGCAACGCGCAACCCTAGTCGCGTGAGATAGCTCACCACGTCGGTAATGCGAAAATCTTCACTCACTGATCTGCTCCTTCTCGTTCACTGCCCACCTGTCACCGCTTCTCTCCGGCTACCCTTTGCCTCACCTCAAAACAAGCAGGCTCTGTCTTCCTGTATGGAGTATAGCAAGGCTCTGGATCGGTAGTTCTCACCTTCTCGCTATACTGAAAGCGGAGAGCGCGCCCTCACCGTCGTTTCCCAGAGGCGTTACTCTCACGGGAGCGGCGGCGTCTCTCTCTCCAGAGCGGCCTGACCGGGGAAGATGAGATCAGGAGGGGAGGAGAAGGAGATGGGTAAGAAAATCGGAGGGCTTCCCTGCGTTCTCTCTAAAGTAGAGAGCAAGAAGAGTGTCGTGAGATTAGTGAAGGAAGAAGGCAGGAACGCAGAATCATGAGCCAGCAAGCGATCACGAACATCCAGAGCAACCCTGAGTTCGAGGCGCGAGTGCAGCGTGGGGCTGAGAATGCGCTCAACTGCATGGGGGTAACAGCCACTGACCGGCTCTTTATCTTGACCGACTACGAACGGGGAGCCATCGCCCGCCGGGTGGCTGCAGCGGCTCTTGATCGCCATGCCGCCGTCAGCGTGCACTTTCTGGAGCACTACGGCAAGCGGCCCCTGACAGCCTTTCCCGAGAGCCTGCGTCGGGATCTGCAGCAGTTTCATCCTACCGTTACCTTCTACATTGCCACGACCCGCCCGGGCGAGATCGGTTTCCGTATTCCGCTGCTGCCCTTTTTGACCCAGGAGCTGCGCGTCCGGCATGGCCACATGCCAGGCATCGATGAGCAGCTGATGGCCGAGGGCATGTGCGCCGACTATGACCAGGTCTACGAGATCACCAACAAGGTCTATGAGATCGTGCGCCAGGCCGAGCGCATTCATGTGACCTCCATCAAAGGCAGCGACCTGACCGCGACCTTTCATAAGCACTGGAAGTGGATTCCCTGCCACGGACGCTATCACGAGCAAGGGCAATGGGGCAACCTCCCCGAAGGCGAGGTCTTTACTGCTCCTGCTGATGTCAACGGCGTCGTGGTCTGTGACGTCCTTGGCGACTTCTTCTCTGCCAGGTATGGCGTCCTGAAGCATCCTGTGCGCATCACCATCAAAAATGGCCATGCTACCGAGGTGACGAGCGAGGACGCCACCGTTGCCAAGGAGCTGCGCGATTATCTCTTCTCGGTCCCTAACGGGAACCGCGTGGGCGAATTTGCCATCGGTACCCTGATCAGCCTCAAGCAGCCGGTCGGCAACCTGCTCCAGGATGAGAAGATTCCTGGCTTGCACATAGCCTTTGGCAATCCCTATCCAGAGTATACTGGGGCTGACTGGGATGCCCGCATTCATGTCGATGTCGTGCCGACGACCTGCACCATCGAGGTCGATGGACGCCTGATCATGCGCGACGGCGCCTTCTGCCTCTAGGTGTGTGCCGACTCGCACGAAGCAGCCTGCGGCCTGGACTGGACTGGACTGCTTGCCTGCTCACAGCATCTCAAGAAGTCCAGGCCACGCCAGGCCACGCCGCACCCGGTCTGAGCGCCCTCGTTGCCGCCCGCGGACAGGGTTGCTGCTTCTTCGCTGTCCAGGCCAGCCAGAACCGAGACAGACAGGCCAAAAATCGAGAATAAACCCATCCGCCTCGCGCTGACGGCACTGCCGCCGTCGCGCCGATGAGACAGAGGCAAAAGGAAGAGGAGCCGCGAAGTGTTGCATAGCAGGGGTCAGGAACTGCTCGGGAAGACCCTTGGAGGCTATGTGCTTGAAAAGCTGCTTGGCTACGGTGGTAGCAGCGCTGTGTATCTGGCCCGTAGCAGTGAACCAGCAGCCTCCTCCGCGCCCGTGGCCCTGAAGGTCTTTCTCCCTCGCGCCCATCTGACAAGAGCAGCCCGGGCCGAATTTCTGCGTCGTTTCCTGCAAGAAGCCCAGGCGGCCAGCCGCTTACAGCACCCGCACATCGTGCCCATCTACGCTTGGGGTGAGGAGGCTGGCCTGGCTTATCTGGTCATGCCCTACATGGCCGGCGGGACCCTGGCCCACTACGTACGCCGCCGCGGCCCCCTCTCCTTAGAGCAGGCCGCCAATTATCTGGAGCAGATCGCTTCCGCCCTGGACTACGCTCATCAGCGTGGCTACATCCATTGCGACGTCAAGCCCGCCAACATTCTGCTGAATGAGCAGGGGCAAGCCTTCCTCTCCGACTTCGGCCTCGCCCGCCTGCTGCGGGACGAACTGACGGACGAGGGCCAGCTTGAGCAGTCTCCAGCCAGTGAGCAGGCAGCCGCTGCTCCCACTCCGATCCCGATGGGCACGCCGGATTATCTGGCCCCAGAGCAAGCCCTCAATGGGCCGGTTGATCACCGCACTGACATCTATGCCCTGGGCGCCACCCTCTTCTATCTACTCGCCGGGCGTCCTCCGTTCCAGGCCGATTCGCCCATCGCCCTCGCTCTGCTCCACGTCCACGAGCCACCGCCGGCTCTCTGCGAACTTGACCCACGCATCCCGCCCCAGGTCGACTATGTGCTGCGCAAGGCCCTGGCCAAATTCCCGGAGGAGCGCTTCGCCACCGCCCGCCTCTTGTGCGAAGCCTTCCAGCAGGCCATTGCCGGCCCAGAGACGCCTGCCCGCCTTCGCCTGAGCGTCCACGGCCTGCTCCTACCGGCCTGGGTTCCCTTCCCACTGGTCCGGCGCCTGGAAGCGCTACCCATTCCCGCCAGCTTCAGCGGCAAAGGGAAAGCCCTCTTGCTGGCTTTGCTTCTGCTGCTCCTGCTTTGCTCCAGCTCGCTGGCCTACGCCCTGCATGCCACCCATACCAGACCGGGCAACAGCGCCAGTGCCAGCCTCTCAGCCCCCGATTTCGCTCAGCCCACTCTGACGCCCACTGTCCCCGTCGATCAACTGCTGACCGGCGCCAGCGATTGGCCGCATAGCTCTAGCGCCTTCTTTGCCGATGGCGAGTATCATCTCCTCAATACCACCTCGCGGGCCAGCGCTCTCGCCCTCTACGCCCACCATCGCTTCCTCGATTTTCACCTGACCGTCAACGTACGTCAAGTACGCGGCTCTCACGACGACTCCGACTACTATGGGGTAGTCTTCCGCGCCAGCAGCGAGCAGCAACGCTACTATGTTTTTGCCGTCGCCAGCTGGGGCGGTGGGTCATATGCCGTCTGGCGCTACAGCGGACGCTGGACGACCCTGGCCGAGGGGCCGGCGCCCAGCTTGCTGATCGGGCCAGGAGCCGTCAATACCCTGGAGGTCGATGCTCACGGCCCCCTCTTCCGCTTCTTCATCAATGGGCAGGGACTGTCAGCTACCCCACTGCGCGACTCTCTCCCGTCCGCCCCTGTCAACGGCGCTATCGGCCTCTACGTGGAAGAAGAGGGGAGCGAAATCGCCTGCTCACAACTCTATATTGAGCCAGCTCGTTTCTGAACTTAGGCCAGCTCCCTCCGACTCCGGCGGGTGAACCATCCAAAAAAAGCCTCCAGCTCTGCCCAGACACAGAGCGGATGATTGAGCGCTGGAGCCTCCTGTCTTGTCGCAAAGACAAGAGGCCGCGCATCGCATCCTGGGCGGAAAATAGAGTATAATTCAGAAGGATCGTCTTGAAGGCGTTGCGTGTCGATGGAGCCACCTCTGCCGGACCTGTCGCTTTGAAGAGCAAAGGATCATGTATGAAAGGTCGTTTAGCCCTGTACCATCCCACCCTTGGCGTAGAGGAAGAATTTCAGCTTGTTGAGCGTTGCAGTGGGCAACTGTGCAGTGCCATCGAGCGCGTCCTGGAGAAAGGTCAAACCCTCTTTGGCGAGCAGATCAAGCCTGAAATGCACGCCTCAACGGTCGAGATCATCAGCCCAGTCTGTGCCGATATCGCCGCTGTTCGACAAGAACTCTATGGGCTGCGCCGGCGCCTTATCGAAATGCTGGCCGCAGAAGACCTGGTCCCCGTGAGCGCCGGCACCCATCCCACGGCCCGCTGGCAGGATCAGCAGCGTACCGAACGCGAGCGCTACGCTGAACTGGAAGAGGAGGAGCAGGACGTAGGCCGCTCGCTCCTCATCTTTGGCCTGCACATCCATGTCGGCATTCCCGACCGCGAAGTGGCCATTGCCGTCATGAACCAGGCTCGCCTCTGGCTCCCTCATCTCCTAGCCCTCTCCGCCAACTCACCCTTCTGGGCTGGCAGGATGACTGGCATCAAGTCCTATCGCTCCGTCGTCTGGAAACGCTGCAACCGCAGCGGCCTGCCCGAGGTCCTGCCCAGTCTGACCCACTTTGAACGCTACGTCGACGACCTCATCGCAGTGGGAGCCATCGACAATGGCAAGCGCATCTGGTGGGATCTTCGCCTCCATCCCTTCTTCGACACCCTGGAATTCCGCATCTGCGACATGCCTGCCACCCTCGAAGATACCATTGCCCTGGCGGCCCTCTGCCAGGCCCTCATTGCCAAGCTCTGCCTGCTCCACCAGCAAGGGGTCACCACCCTTGTCCTGCCGCGCCTCTACATCGAAGAAAACAAATGGTTGGCCATGCGCGACGGCCTCGACGCCACCTATCTCGACTTCGTCAACCATCGTCGCCTGAGCATGCGCGAGGCCATTGGAGAGCTTCTTGATTTCGTCGCCGACGTAGCCGAAGAGCTAGGCAGTCAGCGAGAAATGGCCTACCTGCGCGCCCTGTTAGCCGATCCCCGCGGGACCGGCGCCGATCGCCAGATCGCCATCTATCGCCAGACTGGAGCCATCGACCAGGTCATTCGCCTCCTGGTCGAACAGACCACTCAGGGCGTGCTCGAAGTCGCTTAACCATCCAGGCAACCAGCCGGGGGGAACATGCGGCGGCCAGTCCCTCTACTGGCCCACACGCCGCTGCTTGCCCCCTGGCTGCCTTGCTAGCCGAGCGGAAGCGTCCACGAAGGCCGCTTAGGAAAAAGCGTCTGCAGCAGCAGCTCCGCTGTCGGTTGAACCTCGATATCCGGGAAGGCGTAGCTCAGCTCCTCCAGGCTCCGGTAGCCAAAGAGCAGCTGCAAAAAGACCAGCGGCGGAAAGGCTGCCTCGGCCTGCTCATGGTCGTAAGCCTGTTCCACCTGCTGCACCGTCTCCAGGCTGCCCCTTTGAAAATGCAGCAGCAGCTCACGGCCATAAAAATGCAGCCGCAGTCTGCCGCTGTAGCCGGCCAGCGGCGAACGGGCCAGCCGACGCTCCAGCACTGGGGCCACCCGACGCAGCAAAGCCGCCACATCGGGAACACGCACATACCAGGCATAAGGGCGGCTGCTCCTCACCGCCAGTGGCTCGCCATAGCGATTGGGCAGGCGCAGCAGTGCCGCACGGATCGGGTGCTCAGTGGACAGGTAGAGGCACAAGTGATCAATCTCAGCAGGCTCCCTGCGTACCGGCATCTGCCGGCCTCTGGCCAGAATGGCCCGCAGCACAGGGGGCAACAGCCAGAACAGATCGACCCCAGGCACCACCTCAAAGCAGTGCATCACCGGCACTGCCGAGCGCCAGCGCATGGTCGGCATCACCAGAAAGCCGAGAAAGTCCCCACGCTCACTGTCCATCACCTGAACATGCCAGTGCTCACCCGTGCGGCAGCTCTGCCAGTGCGTCAATTGGTAGCGCCACCACTCCTCACCGATCGGCGTCGACACCACCAGCTCACCCCGCTGCCGGTGAGCCTCGTAGAGCGCCATAA
Organism: Thermogemmatispora onikobensis; assembly: GCF_001748285.1. Taxonomy (NCBI): domain Bacteria; kingdom Bacillati; phylum Chloroflexota; class Ktedonobacteria; order Thermogemmatisporales; family Thermogemmatisporaceae; genus Thermogemmatispora; species Thermogemmatispora onikobensis. Next base: position 102,529 of record NZ_BDGT01000014.1, read on the forward strand.
TGGCCGGCAGATCTTCCAGAGTCGCATCGCGCAGTCGCACCGGCTCCCGACCATCCGCGGGCGCAGATGGAATCAGTGCCACTGGCAAGGTCAGATAACCATCCAGCTCCAGCGCATACTCATAGCCGAACTGACGATAAAAGTAGGGAATACCCGTAATTGCCTGTACTAGGGCACCCTCTGCCTCACAGCGTGCGTGGAGCAGCCCAAAAAGCGCGCGAATCAAGCCGCGGTGGCGATAGTCAGGATCAGATACCACCAGCTCAGGACGCCCCACCAGCAAGCGGACGTCCTCGTAATCCCAGAACTGGCGCCAAAGACAGGCGCAAGCCACCACGCGATGCCCACCGCCTCGCGTGTCCTCTACCAGCGCAAAATCGCCGCTGCCCATCAGTGGGTGACTGTCGCTAAGCAACTCACGCACATGCCAGGCCAGTGGCTGATGAAGAGGTTCTGTCGGCCTATTCAAAAAGACCTCGCACTCCAGACGCGCCAGTTCCTCAGCATCCTCGGCGCGCGACCAGCGCAGTCGCAGGCCATCGCCCAGGTCGCGCACATACTGCGGATCGGCGGGGGATAACCCGGTGAAAGGCATCGTGGAAGCTCCTTTCCCATTGAAAGGTAGTAGATGATCATGAAAGACAAAAAAAGCCCTGCTTCTCGACGCTGGCCTTGGGGGCCAGGCTGAGCCGGGACAAAGGCAAGCCTTGCATCTGCAGACCGCTAGCGAAAGCGTTGTTCTCCGAGAGTGGGAGAGAAAGAGAAGAGCAGACGCTGAACAGGTTCAACGATGAGGTGGGCAGCAGGCAGCAGAGAAAGCGAACGGCATTGGCCGTCTGAAGGGAGAGAGAGCCGGGCTGGCCACCGTGGGATGAAACGCCTGCGCCTGATCAGGCCAAAGAGCGTCTTGTCTCTTCATCACCAGGGGCCTCCTTTCAACCTCAAACAACGAGCGACCATACACCGGATCGGAAAAGCAACAAAAGTATAGTCTGTAGAAGGCTCGCTGTCAAGCGAGCGGAGAAGCCACGCCGGGGAGCAACTTCTCTGCCACCCAGGCAGAGCGTCACTTACGGTCGCTGTGGGTCGTAGCTCCAGCGAGCGAAGATGGCCGTTGACAACAAGCGTTGGGCACTCTCCTCCACCAGCACCATCTCGCCGGTCGTAATCGTGCCACCATAGCCACGCATCATCTCCTCCAGAGCGTAGTACAGGCTAAGGGCCGAGGCGCGGATCGCATACGTCGTCAGCACCACAAAGAGCGGCTCATCACTCAGCAGAGAGCGGCAGGTTGCCAGCAGCGTTGGAAGCGACTCCTGCAGTTTCCAGACCTCGCCGCGTGGGCCACGACCGAACTTCGGCGGATCGATAATCACCCCATCGTAGCGCGAGCCGCGGCGCACCTCGCGCTGAACGAACTTCAAAGCATCATCCACAATCCACCGAATCGGGCGAGAGCTCAAGCCAGAGAGGGCCTGATTGGCACGGGCCCATTCCAGAATCTTCTTCGACGCATCGACATGGGTCACGCTGGCTCCAACGCTGGCGGCGGCCAGAGAAGCCAGACCCGTATAGCCAAAAAGATTCAGCACCCGTACCGGGCGCCGAGGGGCCACAGCGCGCACCAGGTCTGCCAGCCAGTTCCAATGGCTGGCCTGCTCAGGAAAGACCCCCAGATGACGGAAGGGCGTCGGAGCGGCCCAGAAGCTCAGATCTTTATAGCGCACCATCCAGCGCGGCTCCAGCGGACGGCGGAACTGCCAGCGCCCACGCTGCTCCTGATCTTCCGACGGTGAAGAACCGCTCACAAAAATCGCATCGGCCTTCTCCCAGAGTGCGCGCGGCAAAGCGGGCTGCCAGAGGGCCTGTGGCTCGGGACGCACAAAACAATAGGGACCAAGGCGTTCCAGGCGGGCGCCGGTCCCGCTATCCAGCAGCGCATAATCCTGCCAGTCTCCAGGGGCAAGCAAGAGCAGCGCAGGCCGTTCCGCGTGCCGCGGGGCTGAACTGTCTTCAAGCTGATCCTTAAGCTGACTCATGTCAATACTCTAAAGGATCACAGCCCTTTTGGCAAGACGTGAGTCGTCCCCCGGCCTTGGCATGCCCTTGTATATTGGTCGTGACCGCTGGCCTGTGGAGCAGTGTGGGCGAGCGCTCCCCTCCATCGTCGACCAGCACCCTTGCCTGAAGGACAGGCAACCAGAGCGCACCATTGAACAAGAAAAGCGCTGTGAGGCAGCTGTGAGAGAGGGCCAGACTCGTACCGCGAAGAGAGGCGAAGGCGCGGAAAAGCAGTGATCTGGAATTGACATCGACTTGCCAACCTTCTATACTGAACTAGGCTACAATCAGAGCCTGTCCATCGGGCACAGCCATCGCCATCGGCACACCGGCAGTCTTACGGATAGGCTCACAGCAACGACCGAAATGTCAGACTTGTGGCGGCGCCGAACCCGCACCGGGCGGTTCCATTACCAGAGAGAGTCAGCAAAGCAACGAGGCGCCCGCGCTCTCTGAATGGACGAAGAAGCTCAGGGGGGCGCTGACCGCGAGCGAGATCGAGAAGACAGGCGGGGCCTGATCGCTTGCTGACTGTCGAACCTTCTTGTTGCGAGGAAAACGCGCAGGCCCCGGCGCGCATCAAGCTCATCTCAGAGGAAAAGGAGGCGGCGCTGTTCCCCCTTTCTGCTTACAGGCCGAACGTGCTATGGCGTAGGCAGGGGTTGATGCGCCGGAATGTTGGATGCCCTACGTGATCACTCAGCCGTGCATTGGCGTGAAGGATGCTTCTTGTGTTGATGTCTGCCCGGTAGATTGCATTCATCCAACGCCGAACGAAGAAGGGTTTGAGGAGAGCGAGCAGCTCTACATCAATCCCGATGAGTGCATCGACTGCGGCGCCTGTGAGCCGGCATGTCCGGTCAATGCCATCTTTGAAGAGTCGGCGGTGCCTGACGAGTGGCGCCATTTCATCAGAATCAATGCTGACTTCTTCAAGAGGTAGAGGCTGAGCCGAGCGAGCACAAGGAAGGAAGCGGAGCGTGCTGGTCGCCTGGCAACGTGAGGGGCGGGCAGACCATCGATCTGCTTGAGGGTACTGAAAGGGCTGTGATATAATGCAGGTGCATGTATCATCCAGGAGAAAAGAACTTCTATTGAGGGAGCTGCCCCTATGCCAGTAACGAGGCGCAGACGCGCGAATCCACCAGAGCAACCGGAGAACGACAACCATAACCATGTGGCGGAGCAAGGGGAGGAGGTTGCAGCCGAGCCACTGACAACGGAGCAGGCTCCCATTGTACCGCTGGATGGTGAGCAGGCCTCGGCGGCGCCTCCTCGTCAGGGAGTGCAAGCGCCCGCGCAGTCGGGAGAGGCGCTCTCTCTGCCGTTCCCACCCAGTGAAGCACTCGCCACACCCGCAGGTCCGGTGACCCCACCGGTGGCCAATGGTGAACGTCCTCCAACAAATGAACGGCAAGGCCCCGAATATCTTCCGGCTCTGCCTCCGGAAGGGGGCCGTCGTACGGCTCGTGAGCACTTCCGCCGACCGACAGTAGCGGCGGCGGCCAGCGTCCCTGGCCCAGTGGCAACCTTCCAGCAACCGTCACCACCGGCCCCATCTCACGAGATTACCCTGCCGCTGGGCAACCTCTTGCATCTGGCCTATAATCCCAGTTATACCGGCGCCGAAGAGGCGCGCAGCCAGCTGCTGCGCCGTCTGGAAAGCGAAAGCAAGGCTGGTGGCCGCGCTCGCTGCTGGAACTGTGGTTCCCTGGCTGTCGTCTATGACCGCTGGGAAACACGCAGCAAGGCTTTCGGCGAGATTGGAATAGCCTACTGCGAGATCTGTGGCGTCTGGAGCGTCATGTAAGCCAGGGAGCCGCCGCATGTGGTGAGGTGGGCGCTGGCTGGTTGGCCCTGCCCTGCCCACCTTATCTTGTCTGGCCTGGTCTGATCTGGCCCTCACTGACTGAATGCATGAAGGCACATGGACTGGGCAGATAAGCATCTGTCCTGTCTGGCTCTCCATCTTCTGCAGGCGAGCGGAGCCTGGCTCAGTGCAAAGGTGCTAATCAGCTCGGCACTCGAACGAGCACGTAAGCGATGAACGAAGCTGGCTTCCCCTGCTGATTGGTGACGCTCAGTGTACACAGCAAGCAGAGGAGGGCTGGCTGATCTAACGGACAGGCAGAGCGGAGGGAAGCCGGTGCCCTGGTCCTGGTGAAAAAGCGCCTCGCCTGGAGCTGCGACCTGAGACGAGCCGCACCAGAGCCATGACCGTAGTTGGCTGATAGGTAGGCGGGCGGAGCCAGAAAGGAGGAGCGAAGACTGGAAGGAAGGAAGGAAGGAAGGAAAGAAGGAAAGGACCTGATGCGCAATCCGCTAGCTGCCAGACCGTGCGCTGGTCCTGTGTGATCTCCCGGCTTCGCAAGGGCAGGTGAGCGAGAG